>JACCXV010000237.1 GCA_013696835.1 Gemmatimonadota bacterium
CACCAGGCCGGTGCCGGTCGCGTTCAGCCCGGTGACGAACGCATCGAGCACGCCCCCGAAGCTGCCATCGAAGGCCGCGGCGAGATCGTAGTTGGTCGACGCCGTGAGTCCGGTGACATAGGCGTTCTGCCCGCTGACGGCGATGTCGGCGCCCTCGTCACGCTTGGTGCCGCCCAGGTAGGTGGAGTAGACGAATGCGGTGCCCCCGGCGTTCAGCTTCGTGACGAAAGGGTCTCGGCGGTTCAGGCCGGTGGCGTTCGAGTCCGCCGGCGCAGGCTGGTACACGCCAGCCGTGACCGGGTAGTTGTTCGACTCGGTGTAGCCCGTGAAGTAGGCATTGTTCGAGGCGTCGAGCGCGATCCGGTTGCCGATGTCGCCGCGCGCCCCTCCAGCGTACGTCGAGTATACGATCGACTGTCCGTTCGCCGAGAGCTTCGTGACGAACGCATCGCGCGTTGCCCCCGTGCCCTTCACCGTCTGCGCCGCCCCAACGGACGTCGGAAAGTTCGTCGAGGCGGTCGATCCGACCACGTACGCCGAGCCCGAGCCGTCCACGGTGATCCCCCGACCGTGGTCGCGGTCGTTCCCCCCCAGGTAGGTCGAATACGCGAACGCCGTCCCCGCCGCGTTGACCTTGGTGACGAAGCCGTCGCTGCCTCCGCCTGGCGCGATTGAGCAGCATAGGAGCGGCGTCACGAGGACGAAATCGGTCGAGAAGGTCTCGCCCGTGACGTAGGCATTGCCACTGCCATCCACGGCGATCGACTCGCCGAGCTCGCCACCCGTCGCGCCGCCTAGGAACGTGGAGTAGGAGAGCGCCGGGTCGATCACCAACGGGCGCGAGCGGTCGTAGGCGCCGACGCGGAAGCCGACCTCGCCGTTCTCGAGCACGTACTCACCGGCAACCTTGCGGCGAGCGCCGTCGACGTGCTGGTAGAGCACGGGACGGAGCTGCCGCAGGTCACCGGCCGTGGTGTGGACGACCAGGTCGCCGCGGTCGAGCTCGAGTCCCTCGGCTCCGTCCACGGTGAGCCGGACGGCCCGCGGGTCCGCCCCGGGGGCGACCACGAAGTCGTACTCCAGATTGCGCTGGTTGCCGTAGTACACGACGTCCACTCCAGGATAGACGCCGCTATAGCGGACGCGGGCGAAGGACGGCACGTCGAGCCGCCACGCCGACGGCTGGTTCCCGATCAGGTAATGGGTGCGTCCGGGAAGCTCGTCGATGGCCGAGACGCGCGCGGCTGCGTCGCTGCCCTGCAGGCGAATCGATAGGATCGTCGGGCGCTCCGCCGACGGCCGCAGCGCGAGCGTGGCACCCGAGCCAGAGAGAGCGACCGCGTATCCGCTCCCGCGAGCGATGAAGTCCGCGGCGCTCCCGGGTACGGCCGACGCCGCCTCGAAGCCCATGGGCAGGCTCGCGTACGTCGAAGCCACCGTCGCGGGGCCGGTCGTGTCGCGATCGGCCGCGTGTCCAGTGGGCGCGGCGTCCGCCGGCAGGACGAGAGCCAGCAGTGTGGCGGTGAGAGCCCAGAGCGAAGGTGCATACAGGGAACGGATGTGACTCACGGAGCATCCCTCCGGCAAGCGTTGGGGAGCAGCAGGCGTGGAGACCGTGCAGTACGCGGGGGGTGGGCGCTGCACGGGCGAGATCGACGAGATACAACGGACAACTCAAAAGGTTCCAGCCCAGCACTCTAAGCTATTGCCCATTCCGCCGATCGGCTATCGCCCGCTGGTACTGTGGGCGTGCCGGCTCTACGCTGCGACGAGCGCTGCCTGGCCGCGGTCGCTCGGCCCTTCAAATCGGCTCGGTACCGTCTTGTTGCGAAGGCCCCTGCAAGCCATCCAGGGGACTCAGCGTCTCCGGGCCACCACGCCGACCGTCTGCGCGGTGAACAGCATCGCCCGCCGGTTTAGAACCGCCTCCCGGACCCGGCGTCGGGCAGCATGCAGAGCGGGGACAGTCGGCGGCTGGAGTGGCAGCGCGATGCCCGCGCCCCCGAGCGCTTCTCTCATCAGCCGATAGGCGAGGCTCGGACGCATCCAATCGCCGTAGGTGGCGAGCACCTCGAACCCGGCCGCCCGCAGGGTCGTCTCCAGGCGTGCAGGCGTGTACTGCGTCTCCCACCCGGCGAACCAGCGATCGAAGGCGATCAGGGTCTTCTTGAGCGCGGTCCAGGGGTGGAACGTCTGGGGGACGTCCACGAGCAGGATGCCACCGCTGCGGAGGATCCGGCGGTTCTCGAGCAGGAGCGGCAGCGGGTCGGGAAAATGCTCGAGCAATCCCTGATGGAAGACGACGTCGAAGCTCGCCTCCGGGAAGGGAGCCCGCAGGGCATCGCCCCGAACGAGCGCGCGACCGCGGAAGCCGACGGGATTGCGGTCGGCGAGATCCAGCGCACCCTCCGAGGAGTCGAGCAGAAACACGCTGGCTCCCGCGCGTGCGAGCGCCGC
>JACCXV010000244.1 GCA_013696835.1 Gemmatimonadota bacterium
CCTCGACGGCCTCCCCGGGCCCCACGGCCATGCGCGCCGGCCGGCCGGCCTCGGCGCTCGCCACGAGCCGCAGCTCGACGGCACGCTCTTCGTCGGCATCCTCGGTATCGGCCGCACGCACCGCATAGCCGTCCATCATGGAGCGCGTGAAGGGGGGCACGTCGCGCGGCGCGAGGACGTCCCGGGCCAGCACGCGCCCCAGCGCGGCCGCCAGCGGAACGCATTCCGCGACGGGCCGAATCGCCAGGCCGCGCGTGATGGCGCGCGCCTCCTCGAGCGACACCAGGGTGCGGAACTCCTTGCGCGCGCAGGACGCGCCCGCCGGCAACGTCGAGCTCATGGCACCGTCAGTCGAAGAGCACGACATCGACTTCCGAGCCCTCGGACAGCCCCTCGCTGTCCTCGGGGATCACCACGAATCCATGCGCCCGCACGACGGACGACAGGATGCCCGCGCCCGAGGTCCGGATCGGCTCGACCCTGCCTTCCTCGAACCGTACCCGCACGTACGTGCGCAGCCCCAGCGTGGAGACGAGCTTGCGGCTCAGACGCCCGCGGGCGACGCAGTCCCGCGGGGGAGGCGCTCCGCCCAGGCGCGCCAGCGCGGGCCTCAGGAAGACGAACGACGCGATGAAGGTGGCGGCGGGAAATCCGGGCAGGCAGAGCACGGGCGTGGAGCCGACGCGGCCGGCCGCCACGGGGCGGGCGGGCTGGATGGCGACCCCGTGGAAGGTCACCGCACCCACCTCGCGCAGAGCCTCGACCACCTGATCGCGCACCCCGACCGAGGTGCCACCGCTGGTCACCACGAGATCGCCCGCGTCCGCCTCGTCCCGCAGGGCCGCGCAGACGGCGTCGAGCCGATCCACGTGCAGCGCGCGGATCCCCGCGATGCCGCCCCAGCGGCGAGCTGCCGCGGCGAGAAGGATGCCGTTGCTGTCAACCATCTGGCCGGGCGCCGGATCGCAGCCGGCAGCCACGAGCTCCTCGCCGGTAGTCAAAATCCGGACGCGCGGGGCACGGGTGACGCGCAGGCGCTCGATTCCGAGTGCGCGCAGCAGACCGAGGTCGGCCGGCCGCAGGACGTGCCCCGCGGGAGCCGCGACGTCACCCTGGCGGATGTCCTCACCCCGTCTGCCGACGTGCTCACCGGGTCGCAGACGCCGGAGCGCCCCGATGGTCGGCCCTTCGCCTTCCACATCCTCCACGGGGAGCACGGCGTCGGCGCCGGAAGGCAGCGCCGACCCCGTGTGAACGGGCACCGCCCTTCCGTTCCCGGCGACCCGGTCCGCGTACAGCGGCACGGGCCCGGCCGGCGAAGCTCCCGCCGTGTCGGCCGCATGTACCGCGTAGCCGTCCATCGCGCAGCGGTCGTAGTGCGGCACGTCGCGCGGAGCGATGGCCGGGGCGGCCAGCACGCGGCCGTCCGCATCTTCCAGATCCATGTCCTCGACCGCCGTCACGGGCGACATCCCTCCCAGCAGCAGGCGCAGCGCCTCGGCTTCCCTCGTCAGCATCTGGAACCCGGTGCGCAGCATGGAGGGAATATCGCCGCACCGCGCCGACCCCGCGACGTGCGGGCCGCGGAGACGAAGACGCAGGGCGCCGGGTGGTCACGGCTTGCACCCGACGCTACGTTGCAGCTGCCCTGGACATCCGGGCCGGGTGCCGCCGGTGCGGAATTCGGTGGCGGCGACGACGTCCGGGAGCTTGACCTCCCGGCGTTTGCTCTTGCATGGAGCCGCGATGGACGAGGAACGGCGGAGGGGTGAAGGCGAGACGACGCTGCGCAGGACCGCGCCCGCCGGGGGCACGCCGGCGGCGCGCTTCGACCTCGAGCCCGTGGACATGGAGCGCGACGACAGCTCGATGACCATCGTCTGGAGCGATGGTCATCGGAGCGCCCACGACTACGACGACCTGCGCCGCGCATGCCCCTGCGCCACGTGCCGCCACGAACGCGAACAGTCCGTCGCCGGCGGCAGCCGCGGGTTGCTGCGGGTGCTCCCGGCAGGCGCGCCCGCGAAGGCCGTGCTGCGAGATGTGCGGTGGGTGGGGCGCTACGCCTTCCGCCTCGAGTGGGCGGACGGGCATGACACGGGGATCTACTCGCTCGAGTACCTGCGCGCGCTGTGCGGCTGCCCCGCGTGCTCGGCGGGCCGCGCTGCGGAGGACGTCCTCAGGAGCTGAGGGGTGGCGCGCCGGCAGGCGGCGGGGCAGCACCCGAGGGCGTGCGCTCCCCCGCTTCGCCCGGATCGTCCTGGCTGTCGCCCCGGGCCCCGCGGCCGATCTCCCAGCGCGCCACGCTGCCACGGCCTACGGCGATCTCTCTCTCGTCGACGATCTCGCCCCGTGCGTTGCGTGCGCTAACGTCGACCTCGCCGACGACGAGCCGTGGATACGCTCGACTCGCTCCCGGCGCCAGCTGGCCAGCCTCGTGGTCGCCGAAATACACGGAGACCTCGTCCGCTGAGGCGTTCCGCACCACGAGCGTGCCGGTCCCCTTCTCCTCCTCCCAGGCCAACACCGGATAGAGCCGCCACGTGAAGGTCTCGGAGGGCGCGAGCGTGCGCTCCTCGCTGGCCACGGGCCCGCCCGCGCCCACTCCTCCCGCCTGCAACCTGACGGGTCCGGCGGGAATCCTGTCGAACCTGGCCTCCGCTCCGGGTCCGAGGTGACCCTTGAGCTCGCCGTTGATCCACACGGTCACTCCCCGCTCGAGCCCGTTCACGACCACGACGTATCCGGGTCCCCGGGGCGTATCGCTGCCCTTACCTTCCTGCGCTCCCGCGGACGAGGCAAGAACGGCACAGCCTAGGAATGCGAGGACCAGACACCTCACTGAAACCTCCTCGTGCGGGATATCACGCGCGGACAGACAGGCACGCTATATCGTGTCGGAAGTGGCCGTACCAGCCTAACGGTCCTTCCCGGTGTTTGGCAATGCGGACGCGCGCTGCAAGCCGCAAGCCAGACGTCTCTCCCTTCTTGCGCCCCTGCCGACGGTCAGATCTCGATGCGGACGCGATAGGCGAGTCGCGTTTCGCCGCCCTTCGGGACCGGTACCTCGAATCGTACACTGAAGGCGCCCGCCTTCTCGAATCGGTGCGTATGATCGATCATGCGCCACTCGCCGGGGAGCGGCTCCAGCACCTGAACCACGATGTCGGCGTCCTTGTGGTTTCGCAGCACGATCTCGAACGCCTCCTCGTAGACGTGGCCGCTGTCCACGACCTTGAACTCGGTCTGCCTGCGGTCCGCTACGACGTCGAAGGCTTCTCCCACCTTGAGCCGCACGCGCTCGTCGCGCGGCGTGTGGTCGATGCGGTCCTCCCCGATCAGCTGGATCGTGCCGTCCCTGTCGGCCTTGTACAGGCGCACCGTGCCCGCCGGCAGCGCCATTCCGAGGCCGTCGTGCCGTGCGTTCCGGAACTCCTGGTACACCCCCACCCTGCGTCCCTGTTCCCCGCCATACGGCTGCGTGTAGTACCAGGGCGCACCCTCGAGCAGATAGAGCCTCTCGGTCGCCACGCCCCCAGCCTGGAGCAGTCTGATCTGCTTCTTCTGGTTGTTGCGGATCGTCGTCGGCCGCGGCAGGTCGTAGAGGTGGTACTCGTAGAAGGCGCGCTCCTCGAACTCGGGAGCGCTGGCGGCGTCGGTGGCCATGTCCATCATGCGCGCCCGCTTCTGCTCATCCTCCTCACGCGGGGCCCGGTTGATGTCGCCAGCCACGAGCTTCAGCTTCGCTTCCTCGTACGTCGCTCCGCTGGTGTTCTCGAGCGTGACCCAGCCACCCAGCTCGAGCGTGCGGTCGTCACCGGAGAGCGTCGCCACGTAATCGGCCTTCCAGTCCAGACCGCCGGTCAGGTACGAGACCTCGACGGGTTCCTCACCGGCGTGGCGACTGCCGAGGGTCCACACAAGCGTGGGCAGCGGCGTGAGATCGCCCTTGAGAGCGGGCAGAACGACCCGCCCCGGAGGGTTGAGCGCGATGGAATCTCCGATCTGGTAGACGGTCCCGCCCTGGACGGAGAGCAGCCGCGCGGGGACCGCCACCTCGCGATCGTCGCGCGTGACGTAAAGGACCACGTCCTCGCCGACGTACTTGGCGAGCAGCGCCTCGGGGGTGAGCAGGTCGAACTCGTAGTTCTGCTCGAGCACGTCCACGTCGGAGGGATGCGCGAGCGCGCGGAAGGCCACGGAGGTCGGATCGATCTGCGCCGACACGCCCGGGAAAGGAAGGCGCATCGACCCTGTGCGTAGCCCGAGCCGGCGGCGGTCGCGAACCAGCCCCAGATTTCCGTTGTAGACGGTGACGGCGACGGACTCACGATCCGGATCGGCGGCCTTGGCGGGCGCCACCGACTCATGGGCCAACAGGAAGGTCGTGCCCAGGACGGCGGCGGCGAGCAGGGGGAGGACGATGCGCTTCATGGACTCTCCGGGTGCAGGGTATCGGCTGCCTACCCCCCGGATACCTTTGAACGGCGGGTTTATTCCGGCGCGATGACGCGCCGGTCGCTAGCGCGGCTCTTCCATGAAGGCCGCGAGGCTGTCGGCCAGCGCTGCAGCCGCGTATCTCCGGGCGGGATCCAGCCTGCGGCCCAGCTGCAGGGTGTCCTGCCACAGCACCAGAGAACGCAGGGCTGCGTCACGGTCACGGTCCGCGAGAGCCCTGCGCGCGCCCCATTCGAAGCGCGACAGCTTCTCAGACTCCCCGTCGGCCGCCCGGGCGAAATCGGCTTCGCGGGTCAGCGTCGTCTCCGCCAGGCCCCCAGCGTCCGCGGCGACGGGAGCCCCTCTGTCGCCGGCTCCCTCCGCCGGCGGGCTTTCGCCCTCGTCGCCAGCGGCCCGGCCCGCTGGCGCCGTCGCCTCTTCAGCCCGCGGCCGAGCCGGCGCCACGTCATCCCGCGCCTGCGACCGGTCCTCGAGCTGCCCGCGCGATGCGGCCTGCCCCGCCTCCTTCGCCGCCCGTTCCTCTCGGGTGCGAGACGTGAGCGAAGGCTGCGGGGGCGCGGCCGGCGGCTCGGCGCGGCTGGGTCGCGTCTCCGGGTCACGGTCCGCCTCTTCCGACGCCCGTTCCGCGGGCGCGCTCGCGCCGCTCGGGCGGGCCTGGTC
>JACCXV010000316.1 GCA_013696835.1 Gemmatimonadota bacterium
CGATGCGGGCCAGGGCCGCGATGCGGCGGGCCGCCCCGGCGCCCGCTGCCGAATTGGCGGCGTGCACGGTCGCCAGGCGCTCGCCGCGCGTAACGGCATCTCCCGGCTTGCGATCCAGCACCACGCCAACCGACGGATCCACGGAATCGCCCTTGCGGGTGCGGCCACCCCCCAGCTCCACGACCAGCAGACCGATCTCCCGCGCATCCAGGCTCTGGAGGTAGCCGTCCGCGGCCGCCAGAGCCTCCGTCCGTACGGGCGCCGCAGGCAGCCGCTCGGGCTCGTCCACCACGCGCGGGTCGCCTCCCTGGGCTGCTACCCAGCGGCGGAAGCGCTCGAGCGCGGCGCCGCCGCTCAGCACGCTCGCGACCCGCTCGCGGGCCCTCGGGATGTCCGATTTTGAGTCAGCCAGCACGAGCATGCGGGCGCCGAGCTCCGCCGTGATCTCCACCACGTCGGAAGGGCCGTTGCCGCGAAGGGTCTCCACGGCCTCGCGTACCTCGAGCGCATTGCCGATGGCGCTCCCCAGAGGCTCGTCCATGCGCGTGAGGACGGCCTCCGCCGGCAGGCCAAGGCGCGCGGCCAGATCCACCATGCGCTCGGCCAGCTCCGACGCCGCGTCCTGCTCCGGGAGAAAGGCGCCCGTCCCCACCTTGACGTCGAGCACCAGGGCGTCCAGCCCCTCGGCGACCTTCTTGGCGACGATCGAGGCGGCGATCAGCGGCACCGATTCCACCGTCGCGGTGACGTCCCGGAGCGCGTAGAGCTCGCCGTCGAGAGGCGCGAGCCGAGCGGTCTGGCTACCGATCGCGAATCCCACCTCCGCGAGCAGCCGACCGCAGTCTTCTCGGTCGAGAGCCGTGCGCAGGCCCGGAATCGACTCGACCTTGTCGATCGTCCCGCCGGTATGGCCGAGACCCCTGCCGGCGATCATTGGCACCTGCAGCCCGAGCTCCGCCACGACGGGTCCGAGGACGAGCGAGACCTTGTCTCCCACGCCGCCGGTCGAATGCTTGTCCACCCGCACGCCGGGCACGCCCGACCACTCCCAGCGCTCGCCCGAGTCGATCAGCCGTGCCGTCCAGCGGTCGAGCTCGGCGTCGGTCAGCCCCCGGAAGCAGATCGCCATCAGGAGCGCCGACATCTGGTACTCCGCGACGTCGCCCCGGGCGTATCCCTCGAGCAGGGCGTCGATGTCCTCGGGGGCGAGCTCGGCGCCGTCGCGCTTCCGCGCGATCAGGGCGGGCACGTGCTTCATCGAGGCCTCGATTGTCGGTGCTGGGAGGGGAAAGGTATATTTGCGGCCGGATCCCCCAAAAGCCAAGCCGGACGGTCGCGCGTGCGGCTCGCCACGGCCTGCCCGAGGTGCCCGTCGATGAGGATGGTCTCCGCACCGGTCGTGCTGGCATGGCTGACCCTCGCTGCCCCGCTGGCCTCGCAACAGGGGCAAGCCGAAACCCTCGCGGCCGGCGGCGGCACCTCCGGTCCTGCGGCCGCCCAGCCCGCGACCCCGCCGGATACGCTCGCCGCTTCCCCCTCCCGAACCCTGCAGCTGCTGCGCCGCGGTGACGAGGCCATGGCGGGGCTGGAGCCGGTCGCCGCGATCGAGGCGTACCAGGCCGCGGTGGCGAGCGACCCCGCCAACTACGAGGCGCTCTGGAAGTCGGGGCGGACGCTGATCGACCTGGGCGAGCTCGAGGTCCGCGGCAACATGCAGAAGGACATGTACAACAAGGCGCTGAAATACGCCGAGCGCGCCATCAAGGTGAACCCCGACGGCGCCGACGGGCACTTCGTTCGCGCCTACGCTCTGGGTCGGGTGGCGCTGTTCGAGGGAGGCAAGACGAAGATCCGGCTCTCGCGGGAGGTGCGCACGGAGGCCCTGCGGGCCATCGACCTCGACCCGCTGCACGACGGCGCCTACCACATCATGGGAGACTGGAACTACAGCCTCGCCGACCTGAACCTGATGGAGCGCATGCTCGCCAACACGCTCCTGGGCGGCGTGCCCAAGGACGCCTCGTTCGAGAACGCCGCGCACTACTACCAGCTTGCCATCCAGGCCAACGCCGGGCACCTCAACCATCACGTTGAGCTCGCCCGGACGCTCCTGAAGCTCGACCGCCGCGAAGAGGCGGTCGCCGAGCTCGGGAAGGCGCTGAACCTCCCCGCCACGGATCTGGACGACACACAGCACCGGCAGCGCGCCCAGGAGCTCCTCGACCGCCTGAGCTGACCGCCGGAGCTGACCGCCGGAGCCGACCCTCGGCGCTGACGGTCCGCGCGGAGAGATCACCGGATCTCGACGCGCACGGACGTCTCGGCGACCAGCCGCCGGGAGGCCACGTCCACGCCGGGACGGCTCACCGTCACGGTGGCCTCGCGTCCGCTCCGGAGATTGCCCGAAGCGCGGGCGACGACGCGCTGCACGCCCTGGAACCTTCCCCCCATCGGCACGGTCCGCGCGTGGAAGCGCAGCGCCGGATCGGTCCTTCCGTAGAACGCCGTCACCTGCTCGACCGAGGCTTCGGTGCGGAACGTCAGCACGAGCGGACGCCGCGGGCGTCGGGCGATGCCCTCGGTCAGCAGCCGCTCCGTCTCGGAGTTGTCGGCGTCGAGTACGGCGCCGGGCGGGGGCGGCAGCCCCGTGACCTCCATGAAGGCGTAGTGCGGGGAGCCTGCAACGACCTCGCCGATCACCACGCCGCCGGAGCCGCTCTCCGGGTCTGCGGAGGAGCTTCCCCTCGGGACCTCCGCAGTTTCACGGGTGCCCGTGCCCGCCGCCGCGGGCGGGCTCTTCGCTGCGCGTCGAGCGGACTCCCCAGCGGATGACTCGCCCGCGCGGGTGGGCGCCACGGGCACAGCCTCGGCC
>JACCXV010000336.1 GCA_013696835.1 Gemmatimonadota bacterium
GTGAGGACCCGCGCCGCTTACCGGCTGGAAGGAGACAGGTTGGTGGGGACTGTCGTCGCCCACTACGAGACGAGCGATGCCGATTCGGTGCTCCGTCTGCATGCCGAGGCGACCCGAGCCCGCTAGCCTGGGGCAATCAATCCGGGTACCTCGGCAACAGTCTCGGGCGCTGTAGCGGCAGAGGCGTCGCCCACTCTCCAGTAGGAGCACAGCAAGCCCTGCGTGGGCATCCGTTAGCTGTTCCTACAGGTGGCCCTGCTCAAGACCTCCCCGTCCCAAGAAGACACCGGAGTTACTGCTTGGGTCGACCCGGACCGAGGTCGCCAGAAGCTCTTGCCGCGGCGTATGCGTAGATGCTCTCGATCTTTTGCGGCGCGAGAGCGCCCTCGAACGGCGGCATCCCCTTCGCCGTGCGACCGCTCTTCACGACCTGTACGAATCCGTCGTGACCCAACGTCGTGGCCGACTTCCGCAGATCGGGCGCGAGCGCACTGCCGAGCGCGTCCTGTCCGTGACAGCGTTCGCAGTTGACGGCGTACATCTTCCAGCCCTGGTAGACGTCGGCCCCGGCGGGCGCGGCGGCGCCGGCTGCCTGCGCCTGCGTCGTCTCGCGAGCGGTGGTCTCCGGCGCCGCCGCCTTTTCCACCACTTGAGGCGTGTCTGCTGGCGTGGTCTGCATCGCCGTCGCATCGACGCCGGCCTCGACTTTCGCGTCTGCGGACCGCTCCTGGCAGGCGACGAACCCGAAGATCGGGAACGCTGCGAGCAGGCCGGCACTGAAGCCGGCACTGAAGAAGCTCCAGCGTCGGGTGCCGATGCCCAGGACGGGCATCTTCCGTTCGCTTTCAAGCGAAGAGATCATGGCTTCCTCCGTGTCATCGTCCTCGATTTCAACCTAAGCGCGGTTGCTGAAGCTGCAACGCCGTCTGATGCAACGGTTGAAGGAAGCGCCACGTCAGGACCCTAAACGGTCTGTTCGGATGATTTCGGCGATTTATTTTCCAAGCTCGAGAGGTCGAGCACGCCGAATGCGACGTCGAGCTCCCGTGACAGCACGGAAGCGCTCCCCCCGGCAGGCGAACCTGGGCCACCCCCTTGCGTTCGCGCCATGGGCCCGCGCACCATTGCCGAGAACTTGGGCTCTGAGGAAATCGACGGAGTTTGGCAGAGGGGGATCAAGTTGAAGAGGCTGGGATTCATCACCTCGCTGCTCGCGATTCTCCAGGTGGCCATCCTCGGTGCGCAGGAGGAGCACGCTCATCACCCTGCAGCAAACGAGCAACTGGGGCGCGTCCACTTCCCGATCTCCTGCAGCGAGGCGGTCCGCGAGCGGTTCGGGCAGGCCGTGGCGACGCTGCACTCCTTCTGGTATGAGGAGGCCGAGCGGACGTTCACGGAGGTAACCCGCGAAGACCCGGCCTGCGGGATGGGATACTGGGGAATCGCCATGAGCCTGTACCACCCGCTCTGGGAGCCGCCGGACACGCGGGCTCTCGAGCGCGGCCGAGCCGCGGTGGAGAAGGCGCGGTCGGTCGCGGGAGGGACCGCTCGCGAGAGGGACTACATCGCGGCGATCGAAGCTTTCTACCGCGAGTCCGACCGGCTGGACCACCCGACCAGGGCCCTCGCTTATGAGAAAGCCATGGCAAGGGTTCACGCCCGCTATCCAGAGGATCGCGAGGCGGCTCTCTTCTACGCCCTCGCCGTGCGCGCGAACGCACCTCCGTCCGACAAGACCTACGCGCGGCAGAAGCGGGCCGCCGAGCTCCTGGGCGACGTCTTGGCCGAGCAGCCCGACCATCCCGGCGTCGCGCACTACCTGATCCACGCCTACGATCATCCCGGCCTCGCGAGCCTCGCGCTCGACGCCGCGCGGCGCTATTCCCGGATCGCACCCGCCGTTCCCCACGCCCTCCACATGCCATCGCACATCTTCACCCGCCTCGGCCTGTGGCGGGAGTCGATCGATTCGAACCTGGCGACGGTCGCCGCCGCGAAGGAGTACGCCCGCCGGACCGGGATGCAGGGTGTCTGGAGCGAGCAGCTGCACGCGATGGACTACCTGACGTATGCCTACCTGCAGCGTGGGCAGGACCGTGAGGCCGAGCGGGTACTGGCCGACCTCCGTGAGATCCGGCAGGCAGCGCAGCCGGCCCAGGCGGCTGCATACGCGCTGGCGGCGATCCCCGCCCGCTACGCGCTCGAGAAGCGAGACTGGGCCAGCGCCGTGTCGCTCGCTCCGAGCCCCCCGGAGTTCCCGTGGGGGAAGTACGCATGGGCCGAGGCGATCACGGTCTTCGCCCGGGCCCTCGGCGCTGCCCGGACTGGCGAGCCGGCCGTTGCCCGGGGTGAGATCGAGCGTCTCGCCGCCTTGCGCGACGAGCTGCGTGGAGCGCGGGACGAGTATTGGGCCGATCAGGTCGAGATCCAGCGGCTGGCCGCGGCGGGCTGGCTCGCGCAGGCTGAAGGAAAGCGGGAGGAGGCGCTGCAGCTCATGCGGGGCGCTGCCGACCTCGAGGACGCGACCGACAAGCATCCCGTCACGCCGGGCCCGATCCTGCCGGCGCGCGAGCTGCTGGGG
>JACCXV010000339.1 GCA_013696835.1 Gemmatimonadota bacterium
GCCCAGCAGCGGGCCTCCCCCTCCGGCGTGGCCAAGTTCTTCTCCTCCCACCCGCTCACGGAGGAGCGGATCGCGAACGCGCGCGCCCAGATGGCCACGCTGCCCCCGAAGCCCAACCTCATCCTGCAGGACGGGCGCTTCCGCGACGTGAAGGCGCGCCTCACCGCGTACTGAACGCATCCGGGTCGAACCCGGCTGGATCCCCACCCACGCCTCCCGTCGCGCTCACGATCGCGGGCTCCGACTCGGGCGGCGGGGCGGGGATCCAGGCCGACCTGAAGACCTTTCACGCGCTCGGCGTCTACGGCACCAGCGCGATCGCAGCGCTCACGGCGCAGAGCACCCGCGGCGTCTCCGGCGTGCACCACGTGCCCGCCGCCTTCGTCTACGAGCAGATCCGCCAGACGGTGGAGGACCTGCGCCCTGACGCCGTCAAGACGGGCATGCTTGGATCCCGCGAGGTGGTCCTCGCGGTGTGCCGCGCGATCGACGACTTCGCGCTCCTGCCCCTCGTCGCGGACCCCGTGATGGTGGCGACCACCGGGCAGCGCCTCCTGGAGGCCGAGGCCGAGGTGGCGTTGCGCGACGAGCTCATGCCGCGCGCCATCCTGGTCACCCCGAACGCCCCCGAGGCCGCCGTCCTGACGGGCCGAGCTGTCGCCGACCTGAGCGATCTGGAGCCGGTCGCGCGCATGCTCGTGGACGACCTTGGCGCGCGCGCCGCGCTGGTCAAGGGCGGCGACCTGCCGGGGGCGACGCTGCGGGACGTCTTCTACGACGGGCACGATCTCGAAGTGTTCGAACAGGCGCGGATCGCCACCCGCAGCACCCATGGCAGCGGGTGCACGCTGGCCTCCGCCATCGCGGCCTTCCTCGCACGCGGCAAGCCGCTGGCCGAGGCGGTGCGGCGGGGTCGCGCCTTCACGCGCGCCGCCATCGCGAGCGCATTTCCCCTGGGAAGCGGCAACGGACCGCTGAACCACTTCATCCGCTTCGACCCCGACTGATCCCGCCCGGCGGCCTCCGGCGGTCCCGCCGGAACCTCCGACCTTATCCCGCCGAAGCCCTCCGACCGATCCCCGCCGAACAGCGCCTCCCCTCGCGGGACTTCACAAAGCATCCGGCACGCGGCCGGCGCACTTCCCACAATCCTCTCACACTCTCGCCACGCGCGCTTCACTCGCGCTTCACCGGACGGTCACGTCGAGCGCCTATCGTCGGGCTTCCCCCCACGCACCCCAGCAAACCCAGCATGAGGAGGTCCGGTCGATGCACATCAATGTCCTTTCGCGAACGGCAGCACGCGCGGCCGTCGTCCTGGCGTGGAGCACGATCGCCCCCGCCGCGGCCCACGCGCAGAACGTGCTGGAGTTCGAGCCGCTCGCCTCGTCGGCGGCCTGCACGGCCGGGGGCGACCCGGCCGCGCCGTTCGTCCTTCCCGCCGGCCTGCAGCAGACGATCTTCGCCAGCGAGCCGGCTTTCCCGGACCTGCCGGACATGAACACGCTCAACGAGACGGGATTCCGAGCGGGCGAGCTGCTCTACCGCACCCATGAGACCACGGACAACGGGGCGGTCACCGTGACCGACCTCCACAGTCTACAGACCTTTCTGCTCGCTCAGCGGTCCGACTGGGAGCGATTCGACGGCATCGTCTGGACGCCGTGGGGAACGATCCTGGCGGCCGAGGAAGCCGTCCTCGCCGGAATCCGTGATCCGAAGTTCCCCAGGGCCGAGGCGGGACTCGTCTACGAGATCTTCCCCGGCAGCGGCCGGGCCCTGGCACGCCCGGCCATCGGCTCGCGCTCGCACGAGGGCCTGCGGTTCGACCGCCAGGGCAACCTCTACGGCATCTCGGAATCGAGCCCACCGACCGGCGGCTACATCTACAAGTTCGTGCCGGACGAGGCGGGCAAGCTCGCCAGCGGGCAGCTCTACGTTCTCAAGATCACGCACCCGACCGGCGACCGCATCGGCCGCGCGCGCTGGATCCCGCTCGACCGCTCGGCAGTGAAGGTGAACTCGGACGTCGCAGCGACCGCGGCGGGCGCGACGGGCTACGGGCGCCCCGAGGACGTGGAGACCGTCACCAGCACCGGCACGACCGCCGGCGGCCGCGACATCCTCTACGTCGCGATCACGAGCGAGAACCGAGTGCTCGCGATCGACCTGCAGGGCACGTCCGACCCCCACACCACCTCCGTCGGCGCGGCCCGCGCGGGTTCGCAGACGGCGTTCGTGTCCGACTACGTCCGCGCTGGCTTGAACGCGCCTGTGGACTTCACCGCTCCCGACAATCTCGCCCTCGACAAGGCGGGCAACCTGTTCATCGCCGAGGATCCGGGCGGCACCGCTCCCACGAAGGTGCTCGGGGACGACATCTGGGTGGCGCGCCCGAGCCCCGACGACTTCGGCCTCGCCTCCGAGACGGTGCGCTTCGCGTCGCTGACCGACTGCGACGCCGAGCCGAGCGGGATCTACTTCCCTCTGCGCGGATCGAAGCTCTTCGTGAACGTGATGCACCGCGGCGGCGACGGCCGGGACCTGGCCGTCGAGATCACCGAGTAGGCACCACTCACCAGGCCGACGGGGGGCCCGGCACGCCGAGCCCCCCCGGCCTCTGGCATTCGGGAGACCGCGTGATCAATGCGAGAGCGCTTCCGCAGGGCGCCAGGCGCGCGGCCTGGATGATCGTCGCGCTGGCGCTCGCTGGCGCCGGGCTGGCAGTGGTGGACTACACCACCCGGTACCGGAC
>JACCXV010000368.1 GCA_013696835.1 Gemmatimonadota bacterium
GCTCGGGTGCGGGAGTGACGGAGCGCCCGCGCGGCCGCCACCGGCGGATTCCGCGGCCGGGGCGGCCGGGGCGCCCGCGCTCCCCGCTGCGGAGGTCGTCCGGGCGCCGCGAATGGACGGCGACGTAGTGCTCGCTGACGTGGGCGAGGTGCGCGCGAAGCTGGGCCGCGGTGATCCCATGCTGCTGATCGATGCCCGTGGCTCGGCCGACTACGCCCAGGAGCACATCCCCGGGGCGATCAACATCCCGCTGCAGAAGATCGCCGCGGCAGGCGAGCTTCCGGGTGTGGACCGGCGCTACGAGATCGTCGTGTACTGCATCGCGGAATCCTGCCCGATCAGCCGCAACGCCGTGCGGACGCTGGCGCAGCTAGGCTACACGAACGTCAAGGACATGCGGGCGGGACTCGTCGGCTGGAAGACCGCCGGGTTCGAGACGGCATCGGGCGGAGGATGACCGAGGCGGGCGGCCCTCCCGCGCCGGGGCTGCGGGTGCGCTCCTTTTCCCGCGGCCATGCCGTCCAGGAGATCGAGGCCCGGGACCACCGCTGGCTGGCGGACCTCGCGCGCGGCGACGGCGGTCACGGGCTCGGGCCCACTCCTTTGGAGCTGCTGCTGGGCAGCTTCGCGGCTCACACGGCGATCGGCATTTTGGCGCTCGCGCGTGAAAAGGAATGGGCGATCGACGCGGTCGAGGTCGAGGTGGCTCAGGAGAGCGGCGGGCGCCAGCCCTCCGCCGAGCTGCTGCGCCAGATCGTGGTGCGCGGCGAGCTGGACGATGCCGAGCGCCGCGAGCTCGAGGGGGAGGTCGGGAGGCGCTGGCCGCGGGCGGGATGGCTGGAGGCAGGCAACGTGCGCGACACCTACTCCTACGACTGACATGCCTGCCACTCGCACCTTCTACATCGAGACGTACGGCTGCCAGATGAACGTGGCGGACGGCGAGCTCGCCTCCGGGATCCTCGCGGAGCGCGGGTTCGACCCCGTGGCGCGGCCCGAGGACGCGGACGTCGTGCTGCTCAACACATGTGCCATTCGCGACCACGCGGAGCAGCGTGTTCTCGGGCGCATCGGCCAGCTTCAGAGCCTCCGCCGTGCCCGCCCGGGCCTCAAGCTCGGCGTGGTCGGCTGCATGGCGCAGGAGCTCAAGGGCGAGCTGCTCGCGCGGGTGGGCGGGGTCGATTTCGTGGTCGGTCCGGACGGCTACCGGGAGCTGCCCGCAATGCTGGACGACCTCGACACCGCCCGCGAGCGCCGGGTGCACACCCGGCTGCTGCGGACCGAGCCATACGCGGCGCTTCTCCCCCTGCGCAAGGACCCGTTCTCGGCCTGGGTCACGATCATCCGCGGGTGCGACAAGTTCTGCACCTACTGTATCGTACCGTACACGCGCGGCCGCGAGCGCAGCCGCGAGGTCGCCGACGTCCTCCACGAGATTCGCACCGCCGCCCGCGGCGGGGCTCGCGAGGTGACGCTCCTCGGCCAGAACGTGAACTCCTATCGCGGACTCGACGAGGATGGAAGCGTCGTCGGGCTCGCCGAGCTGCTGCGCCGGGTGGCGGAGGTCGACGGCGTGGAGCGGGTGCGCTACACCACCAGCCATCCTCAGGACTTCGGGGACGATCTCATCGCGGTGCACGCTTCGATCCGGCGAGTGAGCCCCTTCCTGCACCTGCCGGTGCAGTCGGGCTCGGACGACGTGCTCCGGCGCATGAACCGGACCTACACGCGTGCCGAGTACCTGGCGAAGGTGCGCGCGCTGCGCGCGGCCGTGCCGGACATCGCCCTCTCCACGGACGTGATCACTGGATTCCCCGGGGAAACCGAGCCCGACTTCGAACGCACCCTCGAGCTGCTGGAGGAGGTGCGCTACGACAGTGCCTTCCTCTTCCGGTTCTCCCCCCGGCGCGGGACGAAGGCGGCGGCCTACGGCGACGTCGTCCCGGACGACGTCGCGCAGGGCAGGCTCGAGCGCCTGATCCAGCTCCAGCGGGCGCACACGGAAGCCGCGCTGGCGGCGACGCTCGGCAGCACCGTGCAGGTCCTCGTGCAAGGCCCGGCCTCGCGCGGGGAGGGGTCCGTGCAGGGCAGGGACGACCACTTCAGGAGCGTCGTCTTTCGCGGCGACGCCTCGCTCGCGGGCACGATCGTTCCCGTGCACGTCAGCGGCTCCTCTGGCAAGACCCTGCTCGGCCGCGCCCGCACGGAGC
>JACCXV010000370.1 GCA_013696835.1 Gemmatimonadota bacterium
CGGCGGCACGTCCGCGCACCCGCCGCCGGAGCCTCAACGCGAGCCGCGGCGTGCAGCGGAGGAAGCCGCCGCGCTGTCGCGCCGCTCGGCCTCGGCCTCCAGCGCCGTGTATTCCTTGCCCAGGTTCCAGGCACACCACAGCCAGAGCAGCGCCAGCGGCACGGCGGCGGCCGCCACGGCCTGCATCCCCAGGCCTGCAATCGTCGTGATGCCGAGGAGCAGGATCCCGGCGACGCCGCGCGAGAGCCGATAGAAGAACATCTCGATGTACCCCTTCACGCGGTAGATCACCTCGCGGCTCGTCGCCGTGTACGTCGTCTCCTTTGCGGCCTTGAACCACGTGTGGCGCTGGCCCTCCTCGACGTTCTTGAGCAGCACCGCCACCGCCAGGATCGGCATCAGCACGAACACGCAGGACAGCACCACGATCGTGAGCGGCACGGAGGCGAGTGCGAAGCGCACGCCAAGCAGGTTCAGGATGGCGGCGGTGAAGAACAGCGTGGCGACGAACGCGATCAGGTTGCGCCAGAACTCGACGGTCGCGAAGAACTGCGTGTAGGCGTCCTTGTCGGGGAACGAGGCGTTCAGCATGGCCTGCCACACGTAGTCTGCGAAGTCCGGCACCATGCGCTCGAAGCACACGACCAGCGTCAGCAGGAGCAGGAAGCGCGAGGAGCGGATGAGCCGCAGCACCGCCGGCAACTCGCCCAGGTCGGCCTTCTCGAACTTCTCACCGGCGGCCCCACGATCGGCGGAGCGGCCGTGCGTCAGCATCTCGAGCGCGAGGAAGATCCCGAAGGCCAGGAAGTAGATGCCCGCGGCCACGAGCACCATGTTCCGCGTCCCCAGGCCTGCGACCAGGCGGCTCGTGAGCCACGCGCCCGTGAGTCCCCCCAGCGGCCCCGCGGCGCCGATCAGGCCGAACGTACGCTTGGCGCTCTTCGGCGGGAAAACGTCGTTGGCGTACATCCAGAAGATCGTGACCGCCATGATCGAATACACGTCGACCCAGACGTAGAAGGCCGGCGACGACCAGGCCCACCCTCCCGTCCCCGCGGCCGCGGCGGCCTCCGCGCGCCCCGCAACCCACCACCAGCCGACGAACGCGAGAGCGAACAGGAGCAGGGTCCCGCCGATCAGCCGCTTGCGAGGCAGTCCCGCCAGCTTGGCATAGACATACACCACGATGCCCGTGACGACGGCCGTCCCCATGTAGACCCAGGGAAGGATCGTGGGTTCGAAGTCGGCGAGCAGCAGGCCGCTCCGCACCGGACGGATGACGTAGTAGGCCGAGAGCGTGATGAAGAACCAGAGGAAGAGAAAGAACGTCAGGAGCCTCTCGCCCCTCGGAACGTTGGCGATGTTCCGGAGCAGCTCCTTCGCACTCGCCTGGGCCATGCGTCCTCGCTTGCCGAAGGTGAACCCGCCAAACAGCGTCCGGCTCGCCACCGAGCGCCGTGCCCGCCCGATGAGGAAACCATCTACGGGCGGCGCAGCGAAAGTTGACTAATATGGTAGCAATTCGATATCTTGAAGCCGCATGAGGATCACGACCCAGGCAGAGTACGGGCTTCTCTGCGCCCTGCATCTCGCGCGCCGCAGTCCCGGCGTGGCCGTCTCGGCGCGCGAGGTGGCGCAGGCCGAGCAGCTGCCGGGGCAGTACTGCGAGAAGATCTTCCGCCAGCTGCGCCAGGCGCGGCTCGTGGAGAGCGTGCGCGGGGCCAGCGGAGGCTTTCGTCTGGCGCGCCAGGCAGACGCGATCTCGCTCAAGGACGTGATCGACGCCACCGAGGGCCGCACGTTCCAGGTGAACTGCGCCGACCACCCGGTCGGGGTCGAACGCTGTCAGAGTGACCAGTGCTGCAGCCTGCGGCCGGTATGGCGCGCCCTGCAGGCGCGCATCGACGGCCTGCTGGATCAGATCCGGCTGGCCGACCTGCTGCAGGAGGAGGCCACCGTTGCAGCGCTGGTGAATGTACAGCCGCCGACACGCCCGTGGAATGAGCCCGCAGCGGACGCACCCGCGGGCCGCGCCGCCTTCGCCGCTGCGTTCACCCCCGACCCGGACCCAGCCGAATGATCGACGACCGTCAGCACATCGACGCTCCCCTGCTTTCCATCCGCGGCCTGCGGGGCCGTGTGACCGACGCTCCCGAGGAGATCCTGCGCGGCGTGGACCTCGAGATCCGGCGGGGGGAGATCCATGCCCTCATGGGCCCCAACGGGTCAGGCAAGAGCACCCTCGCGAAGCTGCTGAGCGGCCATCCCGGATACGAGGCCACGGGCGGCGAGGTGCTGTTTCGCGGCGAGCCGCTCCTCGCTCTCGACCCCGACGAGCGGGCGCGCAGGGGCATCTTCCTGGCGTTCCAGTATCCGATGGAGATCCCCGGCGTCTCGATCGCGAACTTCGTGCGCACCGCGATGAACGCCCGCCGGGCGGCGGAGGACGAGATCCCGGTGCTGGACTTCTACGACGATCTGCAGGCCCAGATGGCCACGCTCCAGATGGAGCCAACCTTCGCCGAGCGCTTCGTCAACGAAGGGTTCTCCGGCGGCGAGAAGAAGCGTTCGGAGATCCTGCAGATGGCGCTGCTCAAGCCGGAACTGGCCGTGATGGACGAGACCGACTCGGGTCTCGACGTGGACGCGCTGCGGCTGGTGGCCGAGGGCGTGGTCGCCCTCGCCCGCGAGCGCACGTCGATGGCCGTGCTCCTGATCACCCACTACCAGCGCATCCTGAACTACATCACGCCCGATCGCGTGCACGTGCTCGTGCGCGGCAGGATCGCACGCTCGGGAGGTGCCGAGCTCGCCATGGAGATCGAGTCCCGGGGCTACGACTTCATCCGGGAAGAGCTCGCCCCCGCAGCCGTCTGAAGGAGGGATCATGCCCCAGGACACAACGCTCGCAGCCCTGAATCTCGACGAGTACAAGTTCGGCTTCCGCGACGAGGACACCTACGTCTACAAGTCCGAGCGCGGCCTCTCGCGGCGCATCGTCGAGCAGATCTCCTCCATGAAGGAAGAGCCGGAGTGGATGCTGAAGCGTCGCCTCAAGGCACTCGACATCTACGACGCGAAGCCCGTTCCGAAGTGGGGCGGCGACCTCTCGACGCTCGACATGGACCGCATCTACTTCTACGTCCGGCCGGCCGACAGGGAGAGCCGCTCCTGGGACGACGTGCCCGAGGACATCAAGCGCACCTTCGACCGGCTGGGGATCCCCGAGGCGGAGCGCAGGTCGCTGTCGGGCGTCGGCGCCCAGTACGAGAGCGAGATGGTCTACCATCGCATCAAGGACGAGCTCTCCCAGAAGGGCGTGATCTTCGACTCGATCGAGGACGGTCTGCGGAACCACCCGGATCTCTTCAAGCGCTACTTCGGGACCATCGTGCCGGCGAGCGACAACAAGTACGCCGCACTGAACGCGGCCGTGTGGTCCGGAGGCTCCTTCATCTACGTCCCGCCCGGGGTCGAGGTCGAGGTCCCCCTCCAGGCCTACTTCCGCGTGAACACGGAAAACCTCGGCCAGTTCGAGCGCACGCTGATCATCGCCGACGAGGGTGCGAAGCTGCACTACATCGAAGGCTGCACGGCTCCAACCTACTCGACGGATTCGTTCCACTCGGGCGTCATCGAGATCGTCGTGAGCCGCGGAGCCAACGTGCGCTACACGACCATCCAGAACTGGTCGAAGAACATGTACAACCTCGTGACCCAGCGCGCGCGCGTGGAGAGCGAGGGCCGCATGGCCTGGACGGACGGCAACCTGGGATCGAAGCTCACGATGAAGTATCCCTCCTGCTTCCTGGTCGGGCCCGGCGCGTCGGGCGAGATCCTGTCGATCGCCTACGCCGGTCCGGGGCAGCACCAGGACGCGGGCGGCAAGATGGTGCACGCGGCCCCGCACACGACCTCCGAGATCATCTCGAAATCGATCAGCAAGGGGAGCGGGCGCTCCACCTACCGCGGGTTGCTCAAGGTGCACGCCGGTGCCGTGGGTTCGGTGTCGAACGTGCAATGCGACGCGCTCCTGCTGGACGAGGCGGCGCGCACCGACACCTATCCCTACATCGAGATCGAGGAGCAGAACGCCAGCATCGGCCACGAGGCCACGGTGACGAAGATCGGCGACGAGCAGCTCTTCTACCTGATGAGCCGCGGGATTCCGCAGGCGGAAGCTCGCACGATGATCGTACGCGGCTTCATCGAGCCTATCGCGCGCGAGCTTCCGCTGGAGTACGCGGTGGAGCTGAACCGGCTCATCGAGTTCGAGATGGAGGGATCGGTCGGGTGAGTCCCGGCGGCGCGGCAACGGCGGATACGCGCGTTCCTGCCGGCGAGCTCGAGCGGCACGCCGAGCCTTGGACGGAAGAGCCGGCCGGCGGGCTCGCGGCGCCGCCCTCGCGGCCGCTGCGGGACCTCACGCGCGCGAGCGTCGAGCGGCTGAGCGACGTCTTCGGCGATCCCATGTGGCTGCGCGAGCGGCGGCTGCGGGCCTGGGACGTGTACGCGGCCCTGCCCGTGCCCGACACCCGCAGCGAAGCGTGGCGCTACACGGATCTTTCGCGCATCCCGTGGACCGACGCCGAGACCACCTCCGGCCCGCCGCCGCCACCCGAGCCGACGGCGCTGGACCCGCGCCTTGCGAGCGCGGGCGTCGTGTTCACCGACATCGCGACCGCCGTGCGCCGCCACGAGACCCTGCTGGAGCCGCATCTCCTGCGGGCCGCCGTCGAGCCTGGCCTCGGGAAGTTCGCGGCGCTGCATGCGGCGCTGCTGGACGGCGGGACCTTCCTGTACGTGCCGCCCGACGTGGAGGTCGAGCTGCCGCTGCGGACGCTGCGGACGATGCCGCGAGATGGGGCGGCCGCCTTTCCCCATACGCTGATCGTGGCCGACCGCAACAGCCGCGTCACGTACGTGGAGGAGTCCTCCTCCCCCACCCTGCCGCGCCTGGCGGTGAACTGCGCCGCCATCGAGATCCTGGCGCGGGCCGGCGCGACGGTCCGGATAGTGACCGTGCAAGAGTGGGGACGGCATGTCTTCCACTATGGCCTGCAGCGCGCGCGCGTAGAGCGCGACGCCACGGTGCGCTCGCTGGTCGTCACGCTGGGAGGCCGCCTGGCACGCGCCGAGATCCAGAGCCTGCTGGAAGCCGAAGGCGGGACGAGCGAGATGCTGGGGCTCTACCTCGCCGATGCCGATCAGCACGTGGACCATCACACGCTCCAGCTCCATCAGGCGCCGCACACCAACAGCGACCTGCTCTTCAAGGGCGCGCTGTGGGGCCGGGCGCGCTCGGCATTCTCGGGCCTCATCAAGGTCTCGAAGGGAGCGCAGCGCACCGACGCCTACCAGAAGAACCGCAACCTGCTGCTCTCCGCCGAGGCCCGCGCCGACTCGCTGCCGAACCTGGAGATCGAGGCCGACGACGTGCGCTGCTCTCATGGCGCCACCATCGGCCGGGCCGACGAGCTGCAGATCTTCTACCTGATGAGCCGTGGTCTCACGCGCGAAGCCGCCGAGCGCATGCTGGTGCTCGGCTTCTTCGAGGAGGTGCTCGCCCGCCTGCCGCTCGAGGACCTGCGCGAACGGCTGCGCTCGTCCATCCGCCGCAAGGCCTCCATCCCGTGAGCGCTCCGGAGCGCTCGCCGGCAGCCGGCATCGGGGACCCGGCAGGAGCGGAGGGCTGGTTCCCCGTTGGCCACGTGCAGGAGGTCCCACCCGGGGCCGTGCGGGCGGCGCAGGCCGGAGCCGTTGCGCTGGCGCTCTGCAACGTCGAGGGCGAGATCCTGGCCGTGGAAGACAACTGTTCCCACCAGAACTTTCCCCTCTCCACCGGTGAGCTGGACGACGGGGTCTTGACCTGCGACTGGCATGGCGCGCAGTTCGACATCCGCAGCGGCGCGGCGCTCGCGCTGCCGGCCGTCGAGCCGGTGCGCACGTTCCCCGTGCGCATCGTCGGAGGGGAGA
>JACCXV010000376.1 GCA_013696835.1 Gemmatimonadota bacterium
CGGCGGATCGCCTCGCGCACGCTGCGGTCGGGCTCGATCGTGAAGACCCGCGAACCCTTCTTGTGCAGGATGTCCTTGACCTTCATCGGCGCCTCCTTCGTGGCAGCGGAACTAACGGGCGCGAGGCTCGTGGCGTCAAGCTTCCGGGAAGCCGGGCTGCACCCGCTGACGCACTTCCTCCCGCTCGGCGGCGCTGCGAAGCATCCGGCGCGCGGTGGCGAAGGCGGCGGCCCATTCCACGAGCGCGGGCCGGGGATCCTGTCGCGACCAGACGGCGAACGTCTTGGGACGCCGGTATGGCGCCACGTAGTCCGCCACCCCCAGACCCTCCCGGCCGTGGAAGCGGAGCATGTACAGGATGTCGGACTGCTCGTGGATCCACACGCCGCGCCAGTCGTTCGGCCGCATCCGCAGGGGTGCGCCTGCCACGTGCTCGCGCCAGGCCAGCAGCGGGTAGTTGACGCCGCAGCGCAGCGCCAGGGCGTGGGCGAGGTAACAGCGGGCGTTCACATCCATCAGGCGGTAGCGTCCGTCGCGCGGGTCGAGCTTGTACTCGGCGCTCGCGATCCCTCTCCACCCGAGGGCCCGCAGCAGGTCGAGCGTGCGTTCGCGCAGGTCCAGCTTGCCGGTCGTCTCGGCGACTCGCGCGACACCGTAGAAGGGCGGGCTCTTGCGCAGCTTGCGGAACGGGAACTCGGCCAGCGGCTCCGCGCGCGCGTCGAGATAGACGGTGTAGTTGTGGCAGGCGCTGTCGGGGCCGGGGATCAGGTCCAGGATCTCGGCCATGATGCCCGCGGCAACGACCCGGTCGACGGCCTCGAGGAGCTCGCCCCGGTCGGCAGCGACGAAGAGCTTTCGCCGGAAGCGCTCGTGGAAGAGATGGCTCTCGACCGGCTTCACGAGCACGGGGAAGGCGATGTCCGGTGCTTCGGCGCTCCGGCGCGTGGCCGGCCCGTACGAACGTGGTACGTCGATTCCGAGTCTCTCCGCCACGGCGTACAGCCGATCCTTTACGAGCAGCGGACCGGTGACCTCCCACGGCGGAACGACGGGTGGGTACGCTCGGGCGAGCCGGTCGTGGTGTCTGGCCAAGGTCGCGAGCGCGTGGTCGTTCGTCGGCAGCACGAGGCGTCCGACCCAGCGATCCGCGAGGCGCTCTAGCAGGTCAGGCAGCGCTTCCTCGTCGCTATGGACCTGAGGCAGCCAGTGTCGCTCATCCACGAAGCGTGAATGCTGGGCGATGTCCTGCCTCTTGGTGGCAACGACGGCGACCGGTATCCCGTGAGCTGCGAGCGCCCTCACGGCTGCCAGTCCATTCGCGCCGCCGCCAACCACCACTGCCCCTGGCTTTCGATGTGTCACCGAGCGACCTCTCATGGCGACTCCGAACCCGTTGGGCGGTAGGATTGACCGGCTTCGACCCTCCCGCATATCCTGTGCGCCGAGGAAGTGCAACTAGGGGTCCCGCGGACGGAAAAAGGGGCTCCAAGCGTTGCAGGTCCGGCCGGCCCGCTCGGGCGCTCCACTCGCCCGGCACAGGGCGGCAGGCGGACTACACCATGGTATAAAAGACCGGATGGGCAGGTTCCTCGCAGGGGAACCCGTCTGCCCGGTCTTTCTGCTTTTCCGGTCCCCTGCCGAGCCCCTTCGCCGTTTCCAGCGAGACGCCATTTCACAGCGAGAGGAGAACCGATGATCTCGGCCGAAGCCAACCGCCCTACCGCAGGCAAGCGCACCTCTTCCACCGCCACCGAAGGCCGCTCGACTACAGTCGACGAGCCGCAGGCCAGGACGCCGAACGGCAGCGGCAGCGGCACCGGCGACGGCGGCGGCGGCAAGGCGACCGCGCGCCCGGACATCCGTACGGCGAGCGACGTCCTGGCGTACGCGCAGGCCGTCGGCGTGCAGATGGTGGACCTCAAGTTCACCGATCTGCCCGGTACGTGGCAGCACTTCTCGTTCACCGTGGACGAGCTCTCCGAGGACCTGTTCACGGAGGGCATCGGCTTCGACGGCTCGTCCATCCGCGGGTTCCAGAAGATCCACGAGAGCGACATGCTGCTCGTGCCCGATCCCGCGACCGCCGTCGTCGATCCGGCGATGGAGGTGCCGACGCTCACGCTCATCTGCAACGTGCGCGACCCACTGACGCTCGAGCCCTACACGCGCGACCCGCGCTTCGTGGCTCAGAAGGCCGAGGCCCATCTGCGGGAGAGCGGGATCGGGGACACGATCTACTTCGGGCCGGAGCCCGAGTTCTTCGTGTTCAGCGACGTGCGCTTCGATCAGACCGTGAACTCCGGCTTCTACTACCTGGACTCGCCCGAGGGCGTCTGGAACACCGGCCGCAACGGCGGCACGCCCAACCTGGGCCACCGGCCACGCAGGAAGGAAGGCTACTTCCCGGCCCCCCCCACCGACTCGCTGCAGGACCTGCGCTCGCGCATGGTGCTTACGATGAAGGAGGGCGTCATCCCGGTCGAGGTGCATCAC
>JACCXV010000001.1 GCA_013696835.1 Gemmatimonadota bacterium
CTCGAGCTCCGGCAGCGCGCCCGGCGGGGCGACGGCTGGCACGTCGATCTGCGCATCGTTGCGGAAGCGGTTCACGCCCACGACCACCTCTTCCCCGCTCTCCACGCGCCGCTGGTGCGCGTAGGCGCGTTCAGAGATCTCGCGCGCGAAGAAACCCGTCTCGATCGCCCGCAGCGCGCCCCCCAGCTCGTCGATGCGCCGCAGGTAGCCGCGCGCCGCGGTCTCGATCTCGCAGGTGAGCCGCTCCACGTACCAGCTGCCACCCAGCGGGTCGGCCGTGTCGGCAACCCCGCTCTCGTACCCGAGGACCTGTTGCGTGCGAAGCGCGAGCTCCGCCGACTCGGGCGTCGGGAGGCCGATCGCTTCGTCATACGCGTTCGTGTGCAGGCTCTGCGTGCCGCCGAGCACGGCAGCGAGGGCCTGCACCGTCACCCGCACCACATTCGTCAGCGGTTGCTGGGCCGTGAGCGTGACCCCGTCCGTCTGGGCATGGAAGCGCAGCCGCAACGACTCCTCCCGCGCGGCGCCGAAGCGCTCTCGCAGCTCGCGCGACCACAGCCTGCGGGCGGCTCGAAACTTTGCCACCTCTTCGAAGAGGTGGTTGTGCGCGCCGAAGAAGAACGACAGCCGGGGGGCGAACTCGTCCACCGCCAGGCCCTGTGCCCGCACCGCCTCGCAGTAGCAGAAGGCGTCGGCGAGCGTGAACGCGATCTCCTGCGCCGCGGAAGCGCCTGCCTCACGGATGTGATAGCCGCTGATCGACACCGGGTTCCACGGCAGGCGGGCGCGGGCGCAGTGGGCGATGAGATCGGCGGCCAGCCTCAGCGAGAAGGCCGGCGGGTGGATGTAGGTGCCGCGCGCGATGTACTCCTTGAGGATGTCGTTCTGCACCGTGCCCTGGAGCGCGCTCTCCGGCAGGCCCTGCTCCTCCCCGACCAGGAAGTAGAGGGCGAGGAGGATGGGCGCCGTGGCGTTGATGGTCATGGACGTGCTGACTCGCTCCAGCGGCAGCCCCGCGAGCAGCTTGCGCATGTCCGCGAGGGAATCGATCGCCACGCCCACCCGGCCGACCTCGCCCGCTGCGCGCGGGTGGTCGGAGTCGAGGCCCATCTGCGTCGGGAGATCGAAGGCGACCGAGAGGCCGGTCTGCCCGCGCTCGAGGAGGAAGCGGAAGCGCCGGTTCGTCTCCTCGGCGGTTCCGTACCCGGCGTACTGGCGCATGGTCCACAGGCGGCCCCGGTACATGGACGTGTACGGCCCCCGCGCATAGGGCGGTCGTCCGGGATCGCCCAGGTCACGCTCGTAGTCCACGTCCGCGACATCCGCCGGGCGGTAGACGGGCGCGACGGGAATGCCGCTGCTCGTCGCCCGGTCGGCGGGCACAGGCGCGCTCATGCGCCACCTCCGAGCGGCTCGAGCACGCAAAGCTCCTGGTCGGTTTCCACCGCGTCTCCAGCGCCGACGGCCAGCGCGCGGACGACTCCGCCCGCGGGAGCACGGATCTCGTTCTCCATCTTCATCGCCTCGATGATGAAGAGCGGCATGCCGGGGTCGACCCTGGTGCCCTCGGTGGCCTCGACCGCGAGCACGCGGCCGGGCATGGGCGTACGCACCGACACGGGACGGGAGCTGGTCGCGCCCCCCGTCGCGGGCCGCGCGAGCTCGGCAGCGGCCTCCGGAAGGATGTCCACCGGCCAGGTGACGCCATGGGCCTGCAGCACGAGGCCGCCGTCGCGGCCGCGGCGCAGGGCTGCCTCGACGGGGCGGCTCCCGAGCAGTACGCGGCCATCCCGCTGCACGCCCACGGAAAGGACGAGCTCCGGCCCCCCGTCCGACTCGACGCACGCGTGCAGGACGCCTGGCGCCGGCCGCTCGATCCGGACGCGGTAGTCCCTTCCCGCGAGGCGCACGACGCGCGCGCCCTCCACGTCAGCGAATCCAGACGAACGGAGGACGCTCCGAGCGCCAGCGCGAAGGGACCTCCGCGCCGGCGGAAGCGAAGCCCGATGCGCCGGCCGCATGCCGGCCGCCGTTGCCGGCTGCCCCGCCTTCGAGACCGAGGACCGCCGCCACGGCGAGCAGCTCGGGCGCTTCGGGGCGTGGGCGCAGGAGGCTCTCCGCGCGCTCCTCGACGAACCCCGTGTGCAGCTCGCCCGCGCAAAAGGCGGGATCGCCCAGCACGCGTGCGAGAAAGTCCACGTTGGTCGTGACCCCTTCGATCCGTAGCTCCGCCAGGCCGCCCACCAGCCGGGCTAGCGCCGCCGCGCGGTCCGGTCCCCACGCGCAGAGCTTCCCCAGCAGCGAGTCGTAGTGGGCCGTCACCACGCTGCCATCCTCGATCCCCCCATCCCAACGGAGCCCGGGGCCCGACGGAAGCCGCAGCCGGCGCACGATGCCCGTGGCCGGAAGGAAGCCCCGCGCCGGATCCTCGGCACAGACGCGCACCTCCAGGGCCCACCCTCGCGGGTCCGGCCGCAGGAAGCTCGCCGGGAGGGACTCGCCGGCGGCGATCCTCAGCTGCGCCTCCACGAGGTCCAAGCCGGTGACGAGCTCCGTGACGGGGTGCTCCACCTGCAGGCGCGCGTTGACCTCGATGAAGTGAATTCGACCCGTGGCGTCCAGCAGGAACTCCACGGTGCCCGCGTTGCGGTAGCCCACGGCCTCCCCGGCGCGGCGGGCCGCCTCGAGCAGCCGCTCCGCGAGCTCGTGGCACTCGGCGCCTCGATCCCTCCCGGCGGTCACGGGCGAAGGTGTCTCCTCGATCACCTTCTGGTGGCGCCGCTGGATCGAGCACTCGCGCACGCCGAGCGCCACGACCCCGCCCCCAGTCCCGAGGATCTGCACCTCCAGGTGCCGCACGCGCCCGAGGTGCCGCTCGAGGTAGAGCGTGGGGTTCGCGAAGCCCTTCTCCGCCTCACGCGCGGCGGCCGCATACTCCCGCTCGAGCTCGTGCGGGCCGTCCACCCGTCGCATCCCCTTCCCTCCCCCACCACCAGCCGGCTTCAGCAACACCGGCCAGCCCACCTCCCGCGCCACGCGGAGGGCGTCGGCGGCATCCTGCAGAGCACCGTCGCTGCCGGGAACCACCGGAACGCCCGCGGCCTGCATGCGCCGGCGCGCGACCGTCTTCTCGCCCACCGCTTCCAGCGTTGCGGGCGCGGGGCCGACGAAGGTGAGGCCTGCCTCCTCGACGGCCCGGGCGAATTCCGCGTTCTCCGAAAGGAACCCGTAGCCGGGGTGGAGCGCCTCGGCGCCGGTGCTGCGCGCCGCCGCCAGGAGAGCTTGGGCGTTCAGGTAGCTCTCCGCGGCCGGGGCCGGGCCGACGGGCACGGCCTCGTCGGCGAGCCATACGTGCGGCGCATCGGCGTCCACTTCGGAGAACACCGCGACGCTGCGGATTCCCAGCACGCGCGCCGTGCGGATCACCCGCAGCGCGATCTCCCCGCGGTTGGCGATCAGGAGCTTGCGGAACATCGCAGCTCCTCTGCGCTCGTGACGCCGGAGGATGAGAGGGCTGTTGGCATCAAGTCCCCAGAAGGAACCGCAGCGCGAGCGGCAGCCGTGCGGCCCACGCGGTCTCGCTGTGTGGCGCGCCTTCCTCGATCACCACGGTCAGGCGGGCGCGTCCGAGGCCGTGGCCGCGCAGGACATCCTCCAGCTCCCGCACGTTGCGGACGAGCCGCGCGCTCGCTGTGTGCTCGCCGGCCTCGCGGGTGCCCGCGGCCAGATAGACCCGGTGCGGCCACGTCGTGCACTCGCGGGCCCCCCGCAGCAGACGCCGCCGCCCCAGGAAGAGAGAGGGGCTCTCGAGGAGCACGCGCCCGAAGATACCCGGGTGGGTCAGGACCGTGTACAGCGCGATCGCGGCCCCCAGGGAGGACCCGCCGAGCCCCGCGTTCCGGGGCCCTCGGCGCGTCCGGTAGCAGGCCTGGATGAACGGCAGCACCTCTTCCAGAAGGAAGCGTGGATAGGCATGGCCCCGCGGGGTCATGGTGAGGAGTCCCGCCCCGGCGTAGGGCACGTACTCTTCCGCCCGCTTCGCATCGGCGTGATCGATCCCAACCACGATCCAGGGCGGGATCTCGCCGCCGCGCAGGAGGTTGTCCAGCGTCTCATCGACGCCCCATTCCATGCCACCGAATCCCGTTGCGCTGTCGAACAGGTTCTGGCCGTCGTTCAGGTACAGCACGGGATAGCGCCGGTCCCGCCTGGCGGGGTCGTCGTAGCCAGGCGGAACGAGCACTCTCAGGTAACGCGTGTTGCCGAAGACGGAGCTCGTGAACGGGTGGATGCGGAGGTCGCCTCGCACCGACGATGAGCCGGCGAACACCTCGGTCGCGAGCGCATCGGCCGCGATCCCCGCCAGCGAGCCCACCGGTCCGGGTTCATCGACCGGCGGCGGTTCGATCCGCGGGACGCCCCTCACAGCGGGATGTTGCCGTGCTTGCGGGGTGGGTTGGCGTCGCGCTTGTTGGCGAGCGCGCGCAGGCCGCGGATGAGCTCCGGCCGCGTGTCGCGCGGGTCGATCACGGCATCCACGTAGCCTCGCTCGGCGGCCACGTAGGGGTTCGCGAAGCGCTGCCGATACTCCTCCGCGCGCTGCCTGGCGAGTCCGGCCCGCTCGGCGCCGGAGAGCTCCGCGAGCTCGCGCTTGTGGACGATCTCTACGGCGGCGTCCGGCCCCATGACGGCTATCTCGGCTGTCGGCCAGGCGAAGTTCAGGTCGCCCCGCACGTGCTTGGACGACATGACGTCATAGGCTCCCCCGTAGGCCTTGCGAGTGATGACGGTGAGCTTCGGGACGGTGGCCTCGCAATAGGCGTACAGCAGTTTGGCCCCGTGGCGGATGATTCCCCCGAACTCCTGTGCCGTCCCTGGCAGGAAGCCCGGCACGTCGACGAAGGTGACCAGCGGAATGTTGAAGGCGTCGCAGAATCGGATGAACCGCGCGCCCTTGATGGAGGCATCGATGTCCAGCACGCCCGCGAGAACCGCGGGCTGGTTCGCCACCACGCCGACGGGCCGGCCCGCGAGCCGTGCGAATCCGACCAGCAGGTTGGGCGCGAAACGCGCGTGGATCTCGAAGAGCTCACCGTCGTCCGCCACGGCGGCGATCACCCGCTTCATGTCATACGGGCGGTTGGGGCTGGCGGGCACGATGTCACGCAGCGCGTCGTCGCGACGCCCGGAGGGATCCCTCCCGGAGCCAGCCGGGGGATCCTCCCGGTTGTTCAGCGGCAGGAAGGAGAGCAGGTCCCGCACGCTCCGGAGAAGCTCCGGCTCCCCGTCTGCGACGACGTGCGCGACCCCGCTCCGAGCGGCGTGCGTGTCCGCGCCGCCGAGCTCGTCGAGCGTCACGTCCTCGTGTGTCACGGTCTTCACGACGCTAGGCCCGGTAACGAACATGTGGCTGGTTCCGCGCACCATGAAGACGAAGTCGGTGATCGCCGGCGAGTAGACCGCGCCTCCGGCGCACGGCCCGAGGATGGCCGAGAGCTGCGGCACCACACCCGACAGCAGCGTGTTGCGCAGGAAGATCTCGGCGTACCCCCCGAGACTCACCACCCCCTCCTGGATGCGGGCCCCGCCCGAGTCGTTCAGACCGATGACGGGCGCTCCGTTCCGCAGCGCGAGGTCCATCACCTTGCAGATCTTCTCCGCGTGTGCCTCGGAGAGCGAGCCCCCGAACACCGAGAAGTCCTGGCTGAAGACGTACACGGGCCGACCCGACACCTCGCCGAGACCGGTCACGACGCCGTCCCCGGGAATGCGCTGATCGGCGAGCCCGAAATCGCTGGCGCGGTGCGTCACGAGCATGTCGAGCTCGAGGAAGCTGCCCGGATCGAGAAGCAGATCCAGACGCTCGCGCGCGGAGAGCTTTCCCCGGGCACGCTGGGCGCGGAGGCGCTCCTCGCCTCCCCCCGCGAGGGCCTCCGCCTTCCTGCGTTCCAGGTCCTTCAGCTCATCGCGCACGTCCGCCGAGCCCTTCGAGCACGGGCGAGCCACTCGCGATGCGGGAGATGACCGGAACCTTGCTCACGGTCGCTCCACGGATGCGATAGGTGGCTCCCGCCCCGACGTAGGTGGTCTCCGTTGCGGACTCGGTGGCGGCTCTCCCTCCGGATGTCGCGGCCCGCCCGGGACGTTCGTCGTCGGGTCGGCCCGAGCGCCGGGGAAGATGGCGCAGCGCCAGCATGGCGGCATCGTATCCCCATGCCGGGAAGTTGCTCGCGAGCGACCGGCCGTAGCGTCGGAAGTAGGCGTTCCGGAAGTCCCAGTGGCGCGTCACCGCCGGGTCGGGGGAGAACGTGTCCACGAACCACGCCCCCTCGGCAAAGCCGCCGGCACGCTGCAGGAATCCGGCGTCCCTCCACACCTCGGTCCCCAGGAGCCGGAAGCTGCCTCCGCTATAGTACTCGATCTGTGAGAGCACGGTGAGGACCTGGTCCGCGCTGCGAGTGGGGAGGAACAGCGCCTGAGCCCCTTCGCGGCGGGACAGGCGAAGCGCGGCACCGAAGTTCGTGGCGCCGCGCGAGAAGAACCGCTCTTGAACGACCCTGCCACCCTCGGCCTCGAACGCGCGCCGGAACGCGCGCGCGTCCACCCGGCCGCGCTCGTCGTCGCTGCCGAGGATCGCCACGCGGAGGAGCCGCAGGTTGCGTGCGGCGAAGAGTCCCATCGCCTCTCCCGCCTCGCCCCCGGCTGCGTTGGGAGCCACCACTCCCGCTCCGCTGCGCAGCAGTGTGCTGTCCGTGGCGGTGGGGGTCACAAGGAGCACGCCGCGGTTCAGAGCGGCGCCGGCAGCGTTCACGGCCGCCTCGCTCTCCAGCGGCCCGATCACCACGTCCACGCCGCGGCCCGCCAGCTCCGCAACCGACTGGGCCGCGGCAACGCCGCCCTCTGGCAGCACGTCCAGCCGAAACGCCGGGCCTCCCGAGGCTTCGATCTCTTCGAGCGCCAGCCGTATTCCGTCCTCGATGTCCTGGGCTACGCCCGCCAGGCGGCCGGTGCGAGGAAGAATGGCGCCGATCGCCTTTCCACCTCCCGCCGCTGGCTTGTCTCGAGGCTCCCGAGCCGGCCGCGTCGCGGCGCCGCGCCCACCCAGCCGCTCCGCGATACGCGTGAAGGCGGCGGCCCGGGCCGGATCCTCGAGGCGTGTCTCGTCGGCGGCCCGCGCGTACAACGAAAGCAGAAAGGGACGTTCGGGAAAGGTTTCCGCCAGGAGCGAAGCGGAGCCGGGCGCCAGGTCACGCACGGCCGCCTCCGCAACGATCCGCGCGCCCTGCGCGGAGGCGTCGCGTTCCGAAAGCCGCCGCGCGAGCGTCCGCAGGGCCGCTTCGGGATCCCGCGAGCGCTGGTAGGCGGACGCCAGGACGATGGCGGTGTCCGTGGTTTCGTAGCCGGGAGCCTCGTCCAGGAGACGCCGCAGATCCTCCACCGCGCGCGCGTGGCGGCCCAACCGGTAGGCGGCGAGGCCACGCTCCCGCAGGCTCACGGTCGACGTGTTGCTCCCGGGGTAGAGCGAAACGACGGAGTCGAACGCGACGTATGCCGCCTCGTAGCGACGATCTCCCACGGCGTCCACCCCGCGTTCGTACAGAGCACGCGCCGCCCGTTCCCCCTCGGCGCCGGGGCGTTCTCCGCTCAGTGGAGGTGGGAATCCACCCGTCCCGAAACACCCCAGCAGCGCCAGGAGAGCCGCCAGCACCTCGCCGGGGCGCAGGGCTCCGCCCGAGCCACGGCCCCGCCCGCTGAGAAGACTCCGCATACAAAACGACGAGGTGTGGCGCGATCCACACCTCGTTCGTGGAATGACTCGCATTGGCCGCCGGCCTGTCATCTGCGGACGCCGCTGCCGGGCCCGCGCTGCGACGGGTGGACCTGGTGGGAGCTCAGCCCTGAGCCGCCGCCTCGGGAGCTTCCGTCGCTTCGCCGACAACCGGAGCCCCGCCGTCCTCCTCGGAGCCTTCAACCCGAACGGGCCGCGGCCGGGGCTTGAGCTGTTCCGTGACCGCCAGCACGATCCGGCGGTTCTGGGGATCGGATTCGATGACGCGCATCTGGAGTCTGTCGCCTTCCTGGACGTACTCGGCGGGATGGCCCGCGTTCTTCACGCCCAGCTGCGACACCGGAACGAAGCCCTCCACCTCACCCTCGAGGTCCACCACGAGTCCTTTGTCGAGGATGCGCACGACCTGTCCGATCACGCCCGTGCCGGCTTCGTACTTCTCCCCCAGCCGGGACCAGGGATCCTCCTGGAGCTGCTTCATGCCCAGCGAGATGCGCTTGTTCTCGACGTCGATGTTGAGGACCTGCACGTCCACCAGATCGCCCTTCTTGACGACCTCGCTCGGATGGTGCACCCGGCGCGTCCAAGACATGTCGGAGATGTGGACGAGGCCGTCTATCCCCTCCTCGATCTCCACGAAGGCTCCGAAGGAGGTCAGGTTCCGGACCTTGCCTCGGAGCTGGGTGCCGGGCGGGTACTTCTGGGCCAGGCTGGCCCAGGGGTCCGCCTCCACCTGCTTCATCCCCAGCGAGATCTTCTCCTCCTGCGTGTTGACGTTCAGGACGACGCATTCGATCACGTCGCCGATGGCCACGATCTTGGAAGGGTGCTTGATGTGCCGGGTCCACGACATCTCGGAGATGTGCACCAGCCCTTCCACGCCCTTCTCGAGCTCTACGAAGGCGCCGTAGTTCGTGATCGAGACGACCTTCCCCTTCAAGCGGTCCGCGACCTTGTACTTCTCGGCCACGTTCTCCCAGGGGTAGGGCTGGAGCTGCTTCAGGCCGAGCGAGATGCGGTTGTTGTTCAGGTCCATGTCGAGGATCTTCACCTCGACTTCGTCGCCGATCTTCAGCATCTCGGAGGGATGGCTGACCCGGCCCCAGGACATGTCGGTGATGTGCAGCAGGCCGTCGGCGCCGCCCAGGTCGATGAATGCGCCGAAGTCCGTGATGTTCTTGACGACGCCCTTGCGCACCTGCCCGATGGCGATCTCCTTGAGCAGGCTCTCGCGCTTGCGCTCGCGCACTCGCTCCAGGATCACGCGACGCGAGACGACGATGTTGCGGCGGCGCTTGTTCAGCTTGATGATCTTGAACTCCATGCGCTGGCCTATGAGCTCGTCGATGTTCGGGACGCGGCGCAGGGCGATCTGGGATCCGGGCAGGAAGGCGTCGACCCCGAGCAGGTCCACGATGACGCCGCCCTTGATCTTGCGCTGCAGCGTCCCCTCGACGACCTGGTCGTTCTCGTAGGCGTTGCGGATGCGGTCCCAGACGCGGAAGAAGTCCGCCTTCTTCTTCGAGAGGACGACCGTCCCTTCCTGGTCCTCCAGATTGTCGAGGTAGACCTCCACCTCGTCCCCCGGCTGGAGGAGGTGGGGGTCCTTGAACTCGTCGATCGCGACGGCTCCCTCGCTCTTGAAGCCGACGTCCAGGATCACGAAGTTCTCGTCCACCCGCAGCACCCGCCCCGGGATGATCTCGCCCTCGCTGATGTTCGAGATGGACTCCTCGTACAGGTCGAGGAGCTCCTCGTATTCGTCGCGCGAATACTCCTCGTCGTCGAAGAGGTCCGGCCGCAGCTCGATGGACTCCGCGGCGGTCTGCCGGCGCGGCTTGGGGCGCTCGCGTTCCCGGAGCGGCAGCCCGTCGCTCGAAGGGTCCTCCACGTCCGTAGCGGGGGGGCGTTCGGTGAGGGTCGCGGTGTCCTGAGCGTCTCTGGAGGGCATGTACCCGGGCTCTCCTCGTACGCCGCGCGCCACGCGCGGCGGTTGGGGGGTTGGCGAACGTCGGCGGCGATCGATGGAGCGGGCGAAAGACAGTGAAGCTACGGCGCGGCTTGGAACCTCGTCAAGCCCGCCGCTGCGTCAGCGCTTCGTGATACAGCCTCACGACGAGCTCGACCTGCTGCGGAAGGGTGAGGTCGTCGGCCACGATGAGCTCTGCGTCAGGTGCGACGGCGAGCGGCGCCACTGCCCGTCCCCTGTCGAGCGCGTCCCGCCGATCGAGCGTCGCGGGCGCGACGTCGCGGCCATCGCCGGCGGAACGGCGCCTGGCCCGCTCCTCTACCGACGCGTCGAGAAAGACCTTGAGGCGAGCCTCGGGAAAGACCACGCTGCCGATGTCGCGCCCGTCCATCACGAGGCCTAGGCCCCCGGCGAGGGAGCGCAAGCGCTCGGTCACCACGTGGCGCACGGCGGGCTCCGCGGCGACACGGCTCACGAGGGCCGCGACCTCCGGCGAGCGCAGGGCGGCGGAGACGTCCTCCCCGTCCAGCCGAATCTGGCAGGTGCCCCGAGCCTCGGCCGCTTCCATGAGGCAGGTCTCGAAGGCATGCGCGACGGCGGGGCCGTCCACGGTGCTCTCGCTCGCCAATCCGCGCCGCAGCGCCAGGAGCGCGGCGGCCCGGTACCAGGCACCCGATTCGACATGGGTGAAGCCGAGCGCGCGTGCCACCCCCTGCGCGGTCGTCGACTTGCCGGACCCGGCGGGCCCGTCGATCGCGATCACCTCCACCGACCGCGCCGCGCCACCCTCCACCCGTGCCTGCGTCACGCCACGGCCCGGGCCAACAGCTCCGGGAATTCGGCAAAGGACGTCGCGATCGATGCGGTCTCGGAGAGTTCGATGGCCGCGCCAGGAACGCGCCCGAGGACCGCGAAGGCCATCGCGACGCGATGATCGAGCCGCGTCTCCACACGGCCGGCTGGCGGCCGATCCATCCCTTCGATGCGCAGGCCGTCGTCCAGCTCCTCAACTGCCCCTCCCACCGCGCGCAGCCCGGCGGCGAGAGACGCAATGCGATCGCTCTCCTTCAGCCTGAGCTCCCCCGCCCCGCGTATCCGCGTGACGCCACGCGCCCTCGAGGCGACGACGGCCAGGAGCGGGATCTCGTCGATCAACGCCGGGACGAGAGCGGGAGGCACGTCCACACCGACCAGGCCCCCCGCATGCCGCACCTGCAGGTCCCCCACGGGCTCGCCGGCCTCGTCCGCGCCCGGCGAGAGCCGGATGTCGCCGCCCATCGAGCGGAGGATCTCCAGGAAGGCCGTGCGCCGAGGGTTCAGCCCCAGACCGGGAAGCGACAGGCACAGCCGGGGAACGAGCACGGCGAGCCCAACGAAGAAGGCGGCGCCGGAAATGTCGCCAGGAATCCGGGCCTGGAGCGGCCGCAGCGGGAGCGAGGGCTCGAGTACGAGCTCCCCGTCCTCAATGTACAGGCGCGCTCCGAGGGCTCCGAGCAGCCTTTCGGTATGGTCGCGCGTGGGCACGCTCTCCCTGAGCCGGAGCGGCACGTTGGCTGCAAGGCCGGCGAGCAGGAGGCAGGATTTCACCTGGGCGCTCGCGACGGGCAGGTCGTAGTCCAGCCTTCGCAGTGCCGACCGCCGAAGGTGCAGCGGCAGATAACGGCCATCCCGCTCGGCCGTGACGTCGGCGCCCATGGCACGCAGGGGCTCAACGATGCGGTCCATGGGCCTGGAGCGCAGCGACGCATCGCCGTCCAGGGTAGCCTCGATCCCCGCACCCGCGAGCAGGCCCGCCAGGAGCCGGACGCCGGTTCCGGAGTTCCCCAGGTGCAGGACGCCCACGGGGTCACGCAGCAAGCCCCCTCGCACCCGGACGTCGTTCCCCTGACGGACCACCTCCACGCCGCAACGCTCGAGCGCGGCTGCCGTGCAAGCTACGTCGTGGCCGGCGTTGAGATTCGAGAGTCGGCTGGTCGCGGGACTCAGTGCGGCGAGGAGGAGCGCCCGGTGGCTGATCGATTTGTCGCCGGCCACCTCGAGCGTGACCGGCGGCCGCTGCACCGGGAGGAGGCGGCCCGATGGCCGCGAAGGTCGATGGGCGGGAGGGACGAGGGTCAGGGTTGGCAGTTCATGCAGAACACGGCCGTCGGAACCTCCTCCAGCCGCTCGTCGCCGATGGGGCGTCCGCAGCGGGCGCACTGCCCATAGGTGCCCTGGTCGATGCGCTGAAGCGCGATCTGAATGCGGGAAAGTTCCTCCTCCTGGCGCTGCTCCTGCAGGATCAGGATGTCCCGCTCCTTCTCTTCCTGTGCCCACTCCTCCAGCTCGTGCGAGGGCTCCTGCAATCCGCGGAGCTCGTCACGCAGCCCCTCGAGGTTCTTCAGGATGGATTCGCGGGTTTCCATGAGCTTCCTGCGGTAGTGAGCCTCCTTGACACGGGCGCCCCGCGCGCCTGTCCCGGTTCCACCGCCGGAGCCGCGCTTCGCCGCGGCCCGGGGAGCTGCGGCACCAGTCCGCGGCGCCGCCTTGCCTGCCGGAGCCACGTCCACGCCCTTCTTGCTCGCACGCTCACGCTCCCGCCTGGGGGGTGCGGCCGCCGCTCCGCCACGCGGCTTCGTTCCCGTTCGAGCCCGCGTGCTCTCGTGGGAGGACACGGCAGTCGCGGCACGAGCGGACTTCTTCGCGCCACCCTTCGAGCTGCCTGCGGTCTTCGATCCGGGTCCGGCCGCGGCCCTGGCGACGGAACGCCCGGCCCTGGGGGAGGCAGAACGCCCAGCCTTGGGGGAAGGTGAACGCCCGGC
>JACCXV010000016.1 GCA_013696835.1 Gemmatimonadota bacterium
CCCAGTGCAGGTGCGGGCCCGTGACGCGGCCGGTCGCACCAACGCGGCCAAGCATCCTTCCGCGTGCCAGCAGGTCGCCCTCGAGCACCGAGGTCTGCGACAGGTGGCAGTAGATCGTGAAGAGCCCCAGCCCGTGGTCCAGGACGACGGTCTTGCCGCCGAGATAGAGCGTATCCACGAGTGCGACGACTCCGGCGTTGGAGGCGTAGACGGCTTCCCCCGAGGGAGCGCCAAGGTCGATCCCGGTGTGTGGCGAAGAGGTGCGGCCGTTGAGCACCCGCCGGGCACCGAAGCCTCCGCCGCGCGCGTCCGGGAGCGGGGAATCGAACGCCCCGCGCCATACCCTCTCGGCGCGGGCCCCGGCGAGGATGCGCTTCAGGCGCTCGGACTCCTCACGGATGCGCGTCGTGGTTTCGGGATCGGGTTCGGCGTAGCGCCTGGGGAGTCGGAGACGCTGCACGGGGAAGGAGCGCGCCGTCACCGTCAGGCGGTGCATGCCCGTCTCGTAGTCGCCACCCCCGAACTGCACCTCCCAGTCGAGCCCCGGCGCTCCGGGGGGGGTCGACACGTCGATTCCCAGAAGGAGCCCCAATCGGACGGGCGTGTCCCTCAGCAGACCGGGCACCGCCGCGGCACCGGCTTCTGCGCTCTCGATCCTGCCAGCGGCGGAATCCTCGAGACGGAAGAGGGGCACCTCCCCGCCCGCGTAGCTCACGCGCGCCGTCATGGGTGTCGCGTCACAGGAGAGGACGACGAAGACCACGTCCCCCGGACCGTAGGCGCGCGGGGCCAGGTCGGATCTGCACAGGCCGGCGGGCGCGTCGCTCACGGGAAAGCCCAGCAGGGCCAGCGCGTACAGGAATGCGAGCATCGACTCCGCGGGTCAGGGATCCGGTCCGCTACTCGAGCCAGCATCACTCGTGCCACGAAGGGGTGCCATCGGACACCAGATGGAATGGATGTGGACGGGGGGAGGAGAGGGAGCCAGCCGGGCGGACGCTGCCCGCTCACCTTGATGCAGCGGCCCTGCATGAACTATCTTGTGCGAGTTGCGATCTACCCTGTGGGGGCGAACGGCTTCGACGGGGATGGACGATGCACGAGCGGCATGCCGAGCACCTTCGGTCAGCTCGTTAAAATGCCCGGAGAAACACAACTGCCAACGACAACTTGGCTCTGGCTGCCTAACTAAACACTAGGCAACCCGTCTCCGGCCAGGCTCCCCGCCTGTGGTGCGGTCGAGAGGCGTGACAAAAGCAGGCTAGCGCCGGCCCCCGCCCGCGAGGACGGCGCGAAACGCAGCGGGCTCATCTCCGGGGTAGCCTCGTCGGCGGGACGCCCGGGAGAGACATTTAAAGGCCGACTACGCATGTAGATGTTCTTGCTGAACCGTTTTCGGACGTGGGTTCAACTCCCACCGCCTCCACCACGGGAGATCGTGCATGGCGCCGGCACCCCGCCGGCGCCTTTCTTTTTTGGCTGCCGGGCCTCATGTAATTGGCGCCGACCTGTCGACCGCGATGGAACGGAGCAATGATCCGGCGTAGACGGCGTCCACGGGACTTTGTCCGGCATCACGGTAGTTTGCATGGCCATCCAAGGGGGTTTGCCCATGAAGCGCGTCTTGCTGAGCTACCTTTTCTGCCTGCTTGGATCGGTCCTGCTGCCCGGGTGTGACGACGACGGCCCGAGCGGTCCCGACCGTCCACCCAATCCGGTCATCGCCAGCGTGAGCCCCCTGCGGGTCGAGGTGGGAGACACGATCACGATCACCGGCACCAACTTCGGTTCCAACGCGCAGGACGTAGCGGTCACGGTGAACGGCACGTCCGCGGGCGTGGTCTCCGTCACGCCAACCACGATCCTGGCCGTGATCCCCTCGTCCGTTCAGTCCGGCTCCGGGACCGTGCGCGTGACCGTAGAGCGGGCTGCCGCCGCGGCGAGTGCGTCGCTCACGATCCTGACTTCCGCGCCGCCCGTGATAGGCGGCTTCGACCCCGACACCGTGGCGGCGGGGGGCACGCTCACGATCACCGGCCAGAACTTCGGCGATGCCATCGGGGAGACGAGCGTCTCGATCGCCGGCACGTCCGTTCAGATCCTTTCCGTGGCCACCGGTCAGATCCTCGTGCAGGTCCTCGCCGCCGCGAGCGGCACGGTCGCCGTGGTCGTCACCGTCCGCGGCAGGGCTTCGGCGCCACAGTCGGTTACCGTGGCCCCCACGGAGCCCCCGGACTCGACCGGAACCGTCCTCGGTCGGGTGACCGAGTCCGCCTCGGGTGCCGGCATCGGCGGCGCGGTGATCGTGGCGGACGCCATCGCGGACACCATCCCCGTCGTCTCCGTGACCACGGACGCCGGGGGCGACTACCGCATCGAGAACATCCCCGCGGGAACCTTCGTCGTCACGGCCACCGCGGAGGGTTTCAACTCGGGCTCCACCACGGTCACGGTCGCCGCCGGGCAGTCGGTCACCGCCGACTTCTCGCTGGACGTCGAGCCGACCACCGGGTCGATCCTGGGGCGCGTCACGAACGCTGCGACCGGCAGCGGGCTCGACAACGCCGAGGTCACGGTCAACGTGCTTGGAGACACGGTGCCAATCTTCACGGCGAACGCGAACTCGCTCGGCAACTATCGGCTGGACGGCATTCCCCCCGGTACGTTCACGGTGACCGCGACCAGCCCCGGTTTCACCGCGCTCTCCAGCGAGGTCACGGTGATCGCGGGCCAGATCATCGTGCTAAACCTCGCGCTCACGCCGCTCAGCGGGTCGCTGCGGTCGGGGGATGAGATCCTGGTCCTTGCGCCGGCTTGGTTGACCGGCCAGCAGCAGCGGCGGTGGGGAGCCGAATCTCCACGCTGGCAGGACCGAAGCGGAATCGCACCGGACGGGGGAATTGCGCGGGGCAGCGGCAGGGGCAGGGTGTCGGTGTTCTACGCGGCCTCTACCGAACCGACCTGGGGGGGTGACAGCCAGACCGGCGGAGGCATCCCGCACATGGAGGTGGGG
>JACCXV010000019.1 GCA_013696835.1 Gemmatimonadota bacterium
CCTCGGCCTCGGGGCCCCGGCCCACGATCCGGAACTCCAGGCGCGGCAGCTCGGCAGCGACCTCGAGCAGGGTCCGAAGCCCCTTCTCGAAGGAGAGTCGCCCGACGTACAGGACATAGCCGCCAGGCTCGAAGCTGGGTTCGAAATCCGCGGCGCGCACGTAGTTGGGCACGTGCACCACTCGCCGCGGGTCGAGCCCGCCCTCCAGGAGGATCTCGCGCAGGTACGCGCTGGGGGACACGAACGTCCGCACGTGCCGGTGGTAGCGGAAGACCTCCCTGCGGGCGAACAGCTCCAGCGCTCCGAGGGCGCTCGCGGCCCGGGAGCGCTGGACGCAGCGGTGCACGATCGCCCGCTGGTAGCCCTTGCGCATGCACTCCATCGGACACGGCGTGACCATGCCACGCATCAGCGTGTAGTTGGCGCAGACGAAGCTGTAGTCGTGGAACGTCTGGACGACCGGCACGCCCGCCCGCGCGAGCCCGCGGACGACGGCGGAGGTCAGGTGCCGCTCGAAGAGATGGACGTGCGCCACGTCCGGCTGGAAGTCCGCCGCGACGGTCCGCACCCCCCGGGCGGCGCGGGGATCGTACAGCAGGCGCGCCGACGTGAGGATCCTGCCTGCGATCCCCATGTCCCTGCCGCCCGCGGAGAGGTCCACGGGCGGCACGAAGGCGTCCGCGTACGCGACGGGACCGTTCTCCTCGTCCTGCATCCCGAACTCGGCGACGGAATGGCCGCGCCGGCGCAGCTCGCCGATCACGCCGGCGATGTACGACTCGGTGCCGCCCCGCGGGAACCAGAACTTGCTGACCTGGAGGACATTCATGGCGGGTGCGGAGGGAGGAGGCGCGAGGGGCGTCGAGCGGCGGCGGAACGGCGGCGCGAGCGACGCACGCAAAGGCGCGGAGAGGCGCGCTGCGGCGCGCCCCTACCGTCCTGTCTCAGAACGCCTGGCGGAGCATGATCGCGGTCACGGTGATGGCGGCGCCGATGAAGACGTGATCGTTCCGCGAGAACCAGCTGGTCTGTCCGATGATCAGCTGGTCGCCCGAGCGCACGCGGTTGCCGAGTGACGTGGTGGGGTCCTCGGCATCGAAGGCGACTTCCACGCCCTCGCGGTGGAGCTCGACGTTCTCGGGGTTCCCATTGGGTGTCACCCCGCCTGCGAGCGCGAGCACGTCGCCCAGCCGCATGCTGGGCTCCACGTCGTAGAGGCCCGCGTTCTTGACCTCGCCCGTGACGCTCACGCGGCGCAGCACCGCCACCTCGACGGCCGGGTTCTTGAGGTGCAGGGCGTAGTCGCGCACGAGGCCTTTGCGGAACGCGTCTGCCGTCACGCCTTCGACCTGCCTCCCCCCCAGCAGGGGGAGCGTGATCACCCCGTTCTCGTCCACGCGGAAGGTCCCGCTCAGGTCCGGCTCCTGCCAGATCGCGATCTTGACCGCGTCACCCGGATAGAGCGACAGCCCCGCGCCGCTCGTGGGTCCCACGTATCCGCTGGAAACCGGAGGTGGTCCGGACTGCACCGCCTGGGCGGTGGACTCCGGGCTCGCCGCTTCCTGCGCGCCGGCGGCGCCGCCCGCCAGGACGGCGAGCAGCAGGGTCAGGATGAAGGTCTTGGGCATTGCGTGCTCCTAGCTCGCGGCTTCGGTTTCGAGCGCCCCGTAGGGGTAGACCCCGTAGGTGGCGGCGGACTTCACGTCGTTCAGGACGATCCCCACCGTCCTCGCCCCCACCCGTGCCAGCCTGCCGAGCGTCGTGTCGAGCGCCTCGCGATCGGTGTGGCCGGCGCGCACCACCACCAGCACGACGTCCGCGCGGGCCGCGAAGAGCGCGGCGTCGCTCACGATGTTCAGCGGCGGCGTGTCGATGACGACCTGCTCGAAGTGCTCGGTGGCCGTGGCCAGCACCTCCGTGAGCCCCTCGGCGAGCAGCAGCTTTCCGACGTCGGCCTGGAGCGCCCCGGCCGGAGCGACCGCCAGCCGGTGGTCGCCCACCTTCACCATGCGCACCACGTCGAGCAGCCGGGCCTGACCCGAGAGCACGTCCGTGAGGCCCGGACCCCGGCCCAGCCCCAGCGTCGAGCTCGCCGATCCCGCCCGCAGGTCCGCGTCGATGAGCAGCGTGCGGATCCCCTGCAGGGCGCGCGTCGCCGCGAAGTTCACGGCGCTGAAGGTCTTGCCCTCGCCGCGCCACGGGCTCGTGAACACGATCAGCCGCGCCTCGCCGCTGGGGCTGCCCTGCCCCAGGAAGCTCAGGTCGGCGCCCAGCGATCGGAACGCCTCCACCGTCGGGTCTCCCCCCGCCGGCGTGTAGTCCGCGAGCGATCCGCGGCGCTCGCCGGCGCCGTTGGCCAGCAGCTTGCGTTCGCGGCCGATGACCGCCTTGCCATTCTTCACCGACGGGATCATGGCCAGGACGGGCACGCC
>JACCXV010000086.1 GCA_013696835.1 Gemmatimonadota bacterium
GGGCGAGCCGCACGGGCCCCGCACCGGTGGGCACATCGCTACGTCCCGCAAAGGATCCGGAGCCGTTGCCCGCGAAGAGCGAGACGAGGCTCTCGCCGTAGCTCGCCACGGCCAGGTCCACGGCGCCGTCGCGGTTCAGATCGGCGGCGACTACGGCCACGGGGCTCAGCCCGGCAGGTACGTCCGGCGCGTTCACGAACGTGCCGTCCCCCGCGCCCAGGCGCACGGAGAGCGAGGCGGACCCTCCGTTGGCCGCCACGAGGTCGAGCCTGCCGTCGGCATTCAGGTCCGCCACGGCGACGTCGTAGGGCCCGGGGCCCGTGGGGACGACCGCTCCCGGCGTGAACGTGCCGTCGCCCCTGCCGATCAGGACCGACAGGGTGCCCGCCGACTGATTGGCGGCGACGAGATCGAGCACCCGGTCGCCATCGAGATCCGCTGCCTCCAGAGCGACCGGCGTGGAGCCGGCGGGGAAGTCACGGCGGGCTCCGAATGAGCCTCCGCCGAGGCCCGGGAAGACGGAGATCGTCCCCGAGAGCGCGTTCGCCACGGCGAGATCGGGATGGCCGTCGCCGTTCAGGTCGCGCGCGAGGACCGGAACCGGCAGGATGCCAGCCGGCATCTCTGGCAGGCGCGCGGGAGAGCTCCCGGCGGGTCCGAGCACGACGGCAACGGCGTTCGAGAACGCGTGCGTTGCGGCCAGGTCCGGACGCCCGTCGGCATCGAAGTCGGCCGCCGCGAGGAGGAAGGGCTGGCCGAGCGTGACCAGCTCGACGGGCGGGGCGAAGGCACCTGCGCCCGTTCCCGTGATCACCGAGAGCGATTGGCGATGCGGGTTCGCGGTGACGGCGTCCAGCGCGCCGTCGGCGTTGAGATCCTCGAGCAGGACCGAGCGCGGGTAGGCGCCCGCCGGGAGCGTCAGCTCCGAGACTCGGAAGGAGAACTCCTGAGCGCCAGCGTCGGAGGCGGCGGAAGCGAGCGTCAGTAGGAAGGATGTAAGGACGGCCCGGCAGGGAACTGGCGACACGGTGGCCTCGTCATGCGCGCCGGCAACCTCAGCCGTGGGGCGCGTGGCTGGAACCCGACCCATCCCACCGGACGCCGCCGCCACCACCCTCCCCGCATCGAACGCGCAAGCTAGGCCGGTGCGTGTGCGCGGTGCAAGCCGAGGCGCCTCGTGTCGCTGGAGGATAGGGAAGCAGGGTGGGCGTCGAAGCCGCGGAGGCGCTGCACGGACGCGGCGGGGGGAGCCCCCGCAAGCGGCTAGAACTCGGGCGCGATCACGAAATGGAACTCGTGGCGGCCGGTCCCCGCGAGGTCGGTGCGCCAGGCCCAGTCGGTCTTGAGCACGGCGAATCCGAAGAGGTTGGTGCGCAGCCCGAAGCCGTATGAGCCACGCAGGTCGTTCAGCCGGAAGCCGAGCGGCGCCTCGGAGTCGCTGCGGAAGGGACGGAACCCCTCGCGGGACTCGCAGAACTCGCGGTTGGTGCTCTCCTCCGCCGTCGGGCAGGTCGAGAAGAAGGCGAAGCCGGTGTCGAAGAACAGCGCCCCCCGGACCGGCGGGAACAGCAGCGGTCCGATGCGCAGGTTCTCCGCGATCGGGAAGCGCAGCTCGAGGTTCGTCACGCCGATCTGGTTCCCGATGACGCGCAGGTCGTTGAACTCGTATCCGCGCAGCAGTGTTGCGCCGCCGATCGACCGGATGCGGACATCCTCGAAGTCGCCGAAGGTCCCGAGGTACAGGGCGCGTCCGGCCAGCGTGAAGAAGTCGCCGAGCCCGACGTATTTCCGCGCGTCCCCGAGGAACTGCGTGTACTGCCGGTCGCCGAACGTCTGCTGGACGTCGAAACGGTAGCGCGTTCCCAGGATCGGCCCCGTGGAGCCGAAGAGGGCGTTGTCGAACACGTGGGCGAGAATGGGCGCCCCGTAGAACTCGTTGTCGAAGCTGCCGATGACGGTCGGCACCAGGTTGAAGGGATCGTAGCGCACGATGCGCCGGTCCACCGCGGTCGCCTCGATGCCGAGTTCCCAGCGCCGGAAGCGGTTCGACGGCCGGCTGAGGAACAGCTGGCCTCCGCGGTAGATGTCGCTGCGCGCCAGGAAGCTGTTCTGGCCGAGATCGGCGGAGAGCAGAGAGCGGAAGTCGTTGCGGAACTGGAAGGCCGAGACGCCCCAGTTCACGCGGTTCGCCAGGTTCACGTAGCGAACGAACAGGTCGGACTCCGTGATGCTGCCGTACACCGCCGCGGACACCCCGAGCTGATGGTTCCCCAGGATGTCGCTGAAGTTGATCTGGGAGGCTCCGAAAGCACCCTCGCCCTGCACGTAGCCCACGCTCGGTCGCGCCAGCACGTCGGGCTGGAGCTTCACCTTGTAGTCCCGCACCGCGAAGCGCGTCGTGTCCGGCAGGTTCACCGTCGGGTCCGCGAGCAGCGCGGCCACCTCGACAGGCTCCCCCGGTTGCCGCACGCGACGGCGATCCGCCGCCAGCGTGCTGTCGGCCACGTCCTTGCCGGCGCCTCCGTCGCCCAGATAGATCGATTGCGACGGCACACGCCCGGCCTCGGGTAGATCCGGCTCGGGCTGCGAGGGATCCGCCACGGTCCCGTCGTCCCCGCCGCCTCCCCCACCGTCGCCCTCACCGTCACGGTCCTTCTTGCGCCCCTCCTCTTCCGGATCGTCGGCCCTGCGCTCCAGCGCGGCGAGGGAATCGGGAAAGGGACCTCGCAGCACCAGGTCCAGCCGCTCGCCTGTCACAGCTTTCGGCGCATAGGGAGTCACGGCGAGGGAGCGGGGATTCTCGATGCGGTAGAGGTCCCAGCCCGCGCGGTTGAAGGCCGAGAAGACGATCGCGCTGCCGTCGGCGGACCAGCTGAACGCGGGCTGGCTCTCGACGATGCCGGTGGCCCCGGTCAGCAGGTTCGTCAGCTGGAAGACCGTCCCCAATGAATCGCCGCTGCCGAGCTCCTGCAGAAAGATGTTCGAGACGCCCGTGCGGTCGGAGATGTAGGCGATCGAGCGCCCGTCGGGACTCCACTGCGGGTTGATGTTCTTCCCCTCGGAGCCGGGCAGCACGGAGATGGAGCCCTCGTCGAGGTCGTAGATCCCGATCACGGGGTCGCGGAAGGAGAGCAGCTGGAGGTCCGTTCCCGGCCCGCGGTCGGTGGTGAACGCGATCCGCTTCCCGTCCGGGGACCAGACGGGGTCCCGCTCCATGTACGTGTCGTCGGTGAGCCGCCGCAGATCGCGGCCGTCGCGGCCCACGATGAAGAGGTCCGTGATCCCGCCGTCCAGCCCCGCGAACGCGAGCCGGGAGTCGTCCGGCGCCCAGCTCGGTGTGAGGACGCCCTCCAGCCCGAAGCGGAACTCGCCCACGATGTCGCGGCCCTCGATGCGCATGATGTAGAGCGCATCCTCGGCCCCCGCCTTGGCCGTGAACGCGAGGTACTTCCCGTCGTGCGAGAAGGCCAGTCCCGCCGACAGGAAGCGCAGAGTCTCGAAGCTCTCCGTGCGGTTCCCCGCCACCAGCTTCTTGCGGATCTTCCCTGTCCGCGCATCCGCGAGGAACAGGTCCTGGTAGTAGTCGCGATCCGACAGAAAGGCGACGCTGCTGCCGTCCGGCGAGAGGGCCGGCGCGAGGTTGAAGCTCGCATCTTCCTTCAGGTGACGCGTCAGCTGCGTCCCCGCCTCCTCCGGGGTGTCGAGCTCGGCGATGGTGGGGAAATTCGTGCGCCGCACCGACTCGAGCCACTGATCCGACAGCTCCTCCACGGACATGTTGAGCGAGGACTCCACGGCCTCCTCCCAGCCCTCGATCGAGACCTTCTGCATGATCTCACCGACCTTCTCGTCGCCGTACTTCTTGCCGACGTAGTACCAGACCGCCTGCCCGTAGCGGTACACACGGATGTCGCCCGCGTAGGAGAGGTCCTCGAGCGAGGTGAGGTAGCCGGAGAGGGCCCCGTCGCGCAGCCACATGGCGGTGTGGGGGTCCACCTCGCCCAGCGACAGGTATTCCGCCATGCCTTCGATGAACCACAGCGGGGGCTGGTTCGAGAACGGGTTCGCGCCCCGCGACAGCGCCCCGAGACGGAGCAGCTCGTACTGGAAGGAGTGCACGAGCTCGTGCGTGAGCACGTGGTCGAACTCACGCATCGAACCCGTGAACGGCAGCACCACGCGGTCGCGCAGGCCTTCCGTGATGCCGCCCGTCCCCTCGCCGATGTCGAACTGGAAGATGTTCGTCTGCTGGAAGTCGGAGTGCGACGCGTAGAGGATGATCGGCCGCTTCTCCGTGAACGCGTGGTTGAACACGCGCGAGAGCCGCCCGTAGGCGCGCTCCGCCATTCGCGCCGCGTCGTAGACGGCGCGCTCCTCCTCGGGGTAGTAGTGGATCAGGAAGTGCTCGGTCTCGAGCGTCTTGAAGTCGAAGTGGTCGTACTGGACCTTGTTCTGGCCGAACTGTGCAGGGGCGGGGGTCGAGAGGAGCGCCAGCGGAAGGCCCGCGAGGGCGCAGAAGGCGAGCGGGAAGAGCCGTCCGGGGAAGGCCACGATCACCTCAATCCGATCCTTCCGACCAGGGGACGACGGCCGCATCGCCCCAGAGGCGCTCGAGCTGGTAGTAGTCGCGCACCTCGTGATGGAACACGTGCACCACGAACTCGATGTAGTCCAGCAGCACCCAGCGACCTCCCGTCAGTCCCTCGACGTGCCAGGGAGCGCCACCCCCCGCGGCCTCCACCTCCTCCATCACGTTGTCTGCGATGCCCCGCACCTGAACGTCGGACCCGCCCGAGCCGATCACGAAGAAGTCGCAGGCGTCCGTGAGCCCACGCAGGTCGAGGACGGTGACCTCCCGCGACTTGTTCTCGTCGGCCGCGCGAGCGGCGGCGCGGGCGAGAACCTCCGGCGCCGGCGCGGCCGCTCCTTCGGGTGGGGCGCGGAGGGGCCGGGCTCGAGCGCTCAGGCCCGCGCCCCCGCGGGGAAACGCACGCTACCCTTCATTCCTGGACGACCCGAACCTGCACTCTCGCCACTGCCTCGGGGTGGAAGCGCACCTCCAGGTCGTAGACACCCAGCGCCTTGATGGGTTCCTCCAGCTGGACGTGCCGTCGCTGGACGGGGTGCCCCATCTCTGCCAGGCCCTCGGCGATGCGCTCGGCGCCCACCGACCCGTAAAGCTGTCCTTCCTCTCCGGCTCTCTCGGCGAACGTGAGCGATGCCCCGTCGAGCTTCGCGGCCAGCCGCACCGCCTCGTCCCGGGCGCGGGCGAGCCTCGTCTCGGACGCCTTCTTCTCCTGCGCCACGCGATTCGCGCTCGACGCTCCGGCGGGAAACGCCAGGCCACGCGGCACGAGGTAGTTGCGCGCGTACCCCGCGGCGACCTTCACCGTGTCGCCCGCATGACCCAGCTTCTCGACGCTCTTGCGGAGGATGACCTGCACGACGACCTCCCGGTGTTGCGATGAAGGAGCGGTGTCAGGCGCGGGGAGGGCCCGGCGCCCGCCTCGCGGCACGGAAGCGGAGATCCAGCCCCGCATCCGCGAGACCGAGCCCGAGGCTCACGATGAGCAGCGGCAGGGGCAGCAGAAGCATCCCCGAAACGACCAGCAGCGTCCGCGCCAGCGGACGCATACCCCGCCGATCGAGATAATATACCGCCACGCCCAGACCCTGGCATGCGTAGAGCCCCCCGGCGATGAGCGCCACGTTGAGCCCGACGTCGTGGAGCGTCGCCAGCGCGGCCCGGGCGGAGGAGACCAGCGGCGGAGCGCTGCCGGACGACGGCCCCGCCGACGAGATCGGCTCCGGCATTCCGGGGAACAGGAGGTACGCCGCCACCCCCGCGAGGAAGAGCCCGATCCACGCATCGGGGAGACGAAAGAGCGCCCACGACTGTCGCGCCCGCACGCCGCCCGCCGTAGCGGCTGCCCGGGCACCGGCCGCGGCGATTCCGAGGGCCGCTCCCCCGCCGAGCCACAAGGTCGCGAAGACGCCAGCAGGCCAGGCGCGTGACGACCACGTGGCTGAGGCCGCTACGGTATCTTCGAGCACCAGCCGCGCGCTCGGCTCCAGCCGCACCCGCCGGGCTACGGTCTCCACCCAGAGACGCCCCTGCTCGAGCGTCGATGCTTCGAGTTCCGCCTGGACGCGAGGAAAGAACCCGGGCTCCGACACGAAGGCCGCGCTCGCCGCCGCGGCCAGCCCCGTCATGACGGCGAGCGTGAGCTCGGCGTATCCCGGCCGCACACCCGCGTGGATCTGCAGCAGACCCGCCGCCGTGGCCAGCAGCGCGGCAAGCACGAAGAAGCGGCTACCCGGGGCGACGAACAGCATGAAGGCCGGGATGGAAGCCGCGAGCAGGGTCCCGGCGGCGCGACGCAGGCCAGACTCGAGACGCGCGAAGAACGCGGCCAGAGGAAGCACGAACGCGAGCAGCGCCACTGGCCACCCCAGGGAGAGGATGGCAGCGCCCAGGAGGAGTTCGCGCCAGGGCGGGGACCGGCGGCCTTCCGAGGCGGGACCCGAAGGGACCGTGCCCCCGGGGACCGCTCTTCCGGCCTCGACGTCCTGCAGCTCGGGCCCGGCGGGATCCCGGGTCACGCTTCCGCTACTGGACCTGCTCGGCGACGTACGGGAGGATGCCGAGCGAGCGCGAGCGCTTCACCGCGGCGGCCACGCCACGCTGGTGCCGCGCACAGGCGCCGCTGATGCGCCGCGGCACGATCTTGCCACGGTCGCTGACGAAGCGCCCGAGGAGCTTCTCGTCCTTGTAGTCGATCAGCAGCACCTGGTTCTCGCAGCAGTAGCAGGTCTTCTTGCGGCGCAGCCTGAGGCTGGAGTCCCGCGCCTTCTTCTTCTTCTTCCGCGCCCTGTCGTCGCGTCTCACCATGATCGTCTCGCCGGTTGGGGGTTGCCAGGCTAGTCCTCGTCATCGCGCGCGCGTGTGCGGCGCTGAGCCGCGCGCTCGGCAGCCTGCGCGGCAGCCTGCACGAGCGCCTCGTCGGGCCCGACCACTGTCATGTGGCGCAGTACCGTCTCGTCCAGACGCAGCACGCGGTCTATCTCAGCGATCTGCGACCCGGCGGACGAGTACTTGAGCAGCACGTATTGCCCCTGCTCCTTCCTGCCCATGGGGTAGGCGAGCTTGCGCTTGCCCCAGCGGTCGGTGGACGCCATCTCGCCCCCGCCTTCGCCAACCCTGCGCTCGACTTCCTGCAGCTTCGTGGAGACCTTCTCCTCCTCGAGCGCAGAGTCGAAGACGATCATCGTCTCGTAGTTCTTCAAGCCTGCCTCCCCCTGGTCTGTGCGGTCCCGCCACGCAGGCGGAACAGGGATGGACCGGCCGCCTGGGCGGCCGCGGGCCCTGATGGGGCCACTTTCCGGGCGAACTGCCCGCTAACCGTCGCTCTTCACGACGTCTATTCCACCGCCGGCGGCGGTGCCTCGCGATTGAACATGCTCATGGCCTGCTCGACACCTTCTCGACAGAACGTCGCCACCGCGTCCGCGGCCCGCGGGAGCGCTTCCTCCACCAGCTCGAGCTCAGGCTTGCGAAACGGCGCGAGGACGAACCGCACCTGATCGGAGTAGCGACCCTCGGGCCCGATCCCGAAGCGCAGCCGCGGGAATTCCTGCGTCCCGAGGGCATCGATGATCGAACGCACGCCGTTGTGCCCCGCCGCCGATCCTCCGGGGCGGATGCGCAGGCGTGCGAGCGGCAGCGCCAGCTCGTCGTAGCACACGAGGAGATCCGCGGGCCCGAGTCCGAGC
>JACCXV010000102.1 GCA_013696835.1 Gemmatimonadota bacterium
TCCGTCAGGCGCGCCGCCTCCTCCTCGAACGTCTCCCATTGGGAGCGGGCGTTCTCGAGCTCCGCCGCGGTCTGCCGCTGCCTGCGTTGCGCGGCATCGAGCTTCTCCTGCAGGCGTCCGGCCTCTCTCTCCAATCTCCGCAGCGCATCCCGCTCGAGCCGCAGCTCCCCCTGCGCCTCGGTCAGGCGCAATCGCAGGTCGTCGGCGGAACCAGGAGCCGGGCCTGGCGCCGGGCTCCCCGTGAGAACTCCTCCGACGTTCGCGAGTCCCTGCCCGAGCGCGGCGGGCGGCAGCGGCTGCCTCGCCCCCTCCCCCCCGGGCGAGCTCACGAGACTCGTGCCTCCACCGCCCGGCCGAAGGCAGGCTCGCCAGCTCCCATCTCGCGCAGGGCGGCGGCCAGGCTACTCTGCCAGCCCGGAAGGGGAGCGCCAAGCACCAGCTCCGCGGCGCGTACGTCCAGCACGGAGTAGCGGGGTCGGACAGCGGGTCGCGGCATGTCCTCCGTCGAGATTCGCTCTACGCGAACGTCACAGCCCGCCTCCTCCACGATGGCGCGGGCGAAGGCGTGCCAGCTGATGCCCACCGTGCCATCGGGTGCCAGGGTCCGGTCGGTCACGTGCAGCACGCCTCGCGCCCGCGTCGTCGCCAGCTGGACGAGGGTTCGCGCGAGGCTGACGGTCCACGTGGGCGAGCCAACCTGGTCGTCCACGACCCGGAGCCGGTCGCGCTCGCGGGCCAGTCCGAGGATCGTGCGTACGAAGTTCGGGCCCTGCGCGCCGTATACCCAGCTGGTCCGCACGATCAGCCAGTCGCCGTCCGTCTCCTGAACCCTCCGCTCCCCTGCCAGCTTCGACGCACCGTACACGTTCAGCGGCCGGGGCTCGTCGTGGGGCTCGTAGGGAGAACGCTTCGCGCCGTCAAATACATAGTCTGTGCTGACGTAGATGAAAGGAACGACGGCACGTGCGCAGGCACGCGCGACGTTGGCCGTGCCCGTGTCGTTCACGGCGTACGCGCGCTCGGGCTCGGCCTCCGCACGGTCGACGGCCGTGTACGCGGCTGCGTGCACCACCAGCTCCGGCTGAGCGGCATCGAGCGCGCGCCGAACTTGATCGGGACACTCCACGTCGAGGTCGGCGCGGGTCCAGGCGACCGCCTCATGCGCGGAGCGCCGGATCTCGCGTATCAGATCGACCCCGAGCTGCCCACCCGCGCCGGTCACCGCAACGCGCAACGGGGCCTCGCCGTCACGGCGTCGAGCGCGAGCTCGTGGCGCCGGTCTCCTGGGGCAACGACGAGCCGTCCACCCCACCCCAGAATCCGCGGGAAAATCCCTCGGACTGCGCCTTGGGAGCGCGCCACCAGTCGGGATTGTTGCGATACCAGTCCACGAGTCTGGCGAGGCCTTCCTCGAAGCTGACCCTCGCCTTCCACCCGAGTCGCTCCTGCGCGCGCGACGAGTCGAGCGCGTAACGAAAGTCGTGACCCGGCCGGTCGGGTACAAAGGCGATGGCGGAGGTGGGGCGTCCCAGGAGCTGCAGCACCTGGCGAGCCGTTTCGAGGTTCGACCGCTCCTGCCCGCCGCCCAGGTTCAGCACCTCGCCGGGCGCGGCGCGCAGCAGGGCGGCCTCCAAGGCTCGGCACAGGTCCCCCACCCACAGCCAGTCCCTGACGTTCCGTCCCTGCCCGTAGATCGGGAGCGGCCGGCCCTCGAGCGCATTCGTGATCAGCACGGGCAGCAACTTTTCGGGATACTGGTAGGGGCCATACGTATTCGACGGCCTCACGATGACGGCCGGGAAGCCGTACGTGTGCATCCAGGCCTGCACCAGCAGGTCCCCTCCGGCCTTGCTGGCGGCGTACGGCGAGCGCGGCTGGAGCGGCGAGGACTCCGTGAAACGTCCCTCCTCGCCCAAGCTTCCGTATACCTCGTCGGTAGAGACGTGGAGAAAACGCTCGATCCCGCGCCGGCGGGAAGCCTCGAGCAAGACCTGCGTCCCGAGAACGTTCGTGGAAACGAACGGAGCTGCATCGTGAATCGATCGGTCTACGTGGCTCTCGGCGGCGAGGTGGGCCACGGCGTCCGACTCCTGCACGAGCTTTGCGACAAGAGGTGCATCCTCGATCCGCCCCTCGACGAGCTTCACGCGATTCCCGTCGACCACATCAGCGAGGTTCGCCGGGTTTGCAGCGTACGTGAGCGCGTCCAGGATGGTGAGGGTCCAGTCGGGGTGCGACGTCGCGAGGTGACGCACCAGGTTGCTGCCGATGAAGCCCGCTCCGCCGGTCACGAGCAGCCGCATCTTCAACCGCCTCCCAGGACGAACGCCGGCCAGCGGTACGGCACGTCGGGGCTGTTCCAGGCATACCGGTGCTCGTCCGGCTCGGCGTAGCGGTAGACCTGCGTGGGCACGTTGACGATCCGGGCTTCATCGCAGTCGAGCGCGGTGAAGCCGTGCAAGACGAGCGGCGGGATCTGGACGAGCACGGGAGGACGGGTGTCGTTGGGTGGCGCCTCGAGCACGAACTCCTGCGATTCGCCGCGTGTGCTCGAACCCTCCCTGGTGTCCACGAGAACCAGCAGCGCGCGCCCGGATACGCAGGTGAAGTGGTCGGTCTGCAGGTGGTGGTAATGCCATGCCTTGGCCATTCCGCGCCTGCAGCCGGTGATGTAGACCTGACCGAAACGCTGGAAGAGATCGTCGTCCTCGCGCAGCATCTCCATCAGGAAGCCGCGGTCGTCGGGCAGCAGCTTCAGCGGCTTGACATGGACATCCTGAATCATCGCCGAGACCCCCTCCTCCCGCATGTCACGCGGCTCATTCGCCGGAGATGATCCGGTACAGTGTCACCCCGTTCGCCTCGCGCATCTCCACCGGGTGAGCGAGCCGTCGGCGCGTGACGACGTACTCGGATCGGCTCTGCGCCAGCCGGTCGGAAGATACCACCTCCCACCGGGTGTCGCTCCAGAACCGATAGGCGAAGAACTGGTCGCTGAACCCGAGCTCGGCGTCCCACACCACCGCCGTGCGAGGCCCGGCCACCCTGGCCAGATGGTGTCCGATCCGGAAGAGCGTGCGGTCGCGGACCTGCGCTCCACGCACGACGGCGGCCGTGGTGACGCCGAAGACGAGCGCGTGGACCGCCAGAACGCCGGCGAGGGCGACCGCGAAGCCGGTGCGTCCCCGCCTTCCCGTGCGCAGAACCGCCAGGGCGCCGAGCGCTGCCGCGAGCAGCAACCCCAGGACCCCGAGTCCGAGTGGCACCCGGACACCGAGCCACTCCACCGACTCCGGCATGAAGGCGCGCGCCACCGCATACCGCGTCAGCGGATAGAAGCTCACCGCCGTGAAGACGACGGTCGCGAGCACCAGGAACAGCTCTCGCCCGGGCGCACGCGGGCCGCGCTCCTTCCACGCAAAGTCGATCATGCCTCGGGTCCCGAGGATGAAGAAGGCGGGAAAGAGCACCTCGATGAAGCGCCCGTAGATCGAGCGCGCGCGCTGCTCCGGATCCGTCAGGCTCTGCGCGATCGGGTACAGGAGGAACACCGTCACGGCGAAAAGGGCGGCAGCGCAGAGGAACGTCCACAGCAGGACGAACCCCTCCGTGGACCGTGAGCGCCACGTGCGGTACTGCGAGACGAGGTAGAGCGAGAACGCGAGCCAGGCCACGTAGGCGCCGGCGAGGAAATAGGACGCTTCATTGAGCGAATAGCTGAGGAACACGCTCCAGCTCTCCCGCTCGGGGCTCGTGATGCGCCCCACCAGCTGCTCCCCCACGCCCGGTCCGAAGCCGAAGAGGCCGCGCTCCGGGGCTGCCAGCAGCACGCGCAGGAGGACCCATGCAACCTGGGGGAGCACGAGGGCCGTGAGGAAGGCTGCGATCCTTCGACCCTCGACGCGGTGCAGGGCGGCCATCCCCAGAGCCGTCGCCGCGGCCGCGGCAAGGATCGCGAAGCCCGTGAGCTTCACGGCCGGGAGCAGCCCGAGCGCGAGCCCGGCCGCCAGGGCGTCGGACGCGCGGTCGCGCTCGGCCAGCCGCAGCAGAGCGAAGGTCCCCCACCAGAAGAGCGGCAGGAACAGGTTCTCCGCCGAGAGCGCCAGCGCGTAGACGAAGAGGGCTGGCAGGAGCGCGATCGCCGCGGTCAAGGCCAGGCTCACCCCGGCCGGCAGCACGCGGCGGGAGATCCAGTAGACGGGGAACAGCGCCGAGGTGGAGACCACGCTGTTGATCGCGAGCGCGGCGTGGTGCGCCTCGGCGCGGCTGCCCAGCGCGAAGGCCGGCGAGATCAGCAAGGGGTACAGCAGCGTGTAATCCTGCACGCCCTGCCGCAGCGCGCCCCAGCCGTGAGCCGCGAGCGCCGAGGCCTGGCGGGCATAGATCGTCGCATCGCTGAAG
>JACCXV010000149.1 GCA_013696835.1 Gemmatimonadota bacterium
CTACCGCTGCGACACGATCGTCGAGCCGCGGCTCTCCGACCAGTGGTTCGTCCGCATGGCGCCGCTCGCGGGCCCGGCGCTCGAGGCCTACCGGAACGGGACGCTCCGATTCATCCCCGAGCGCCGAGGCGACGACTACACGCAGTGGCTCGACGGAATCCGCGACTGGTGCATCTCGCGGCAGCTCTGGTGGGGGCACCGCATCCCGGCCTGGACGTGCGGCCGCTGCGGCGAGATCACGGTCGCCGAGAACGACCCCTCGGCGTGCGCCTCCTGCGGCGGCGAGGAGCTCGTGCGCGACCCCGACGTGCTGGACACGTGGTTCTCCTCGCAGCTGTGGCCGTTCTCCACGCTGGGCTGGCCGGCCGAGACGGAGGACTATGCCACGTACTATCCGACCCACCTGCTCGTGAGCGGCCCCGACATCCTCTTCTTCTGGATCGCCAGGATGGTCATGATCGGGCTGGAGTTCACCGGGAAGGCGCCTTTCGCGGACGTGCACCTGACGGGGATCGTGCGCGACGCCGAAGGCAGCAAGATGTCCAAGTCCAGGGGCAACACCCTCGACCCGATGGATCTCGCCGCGACGTACGGGGCCGACGCTCTGCGCTTCACGCTCATGTTCAGCGCGGCATCCGGCACCGACCTCGCGCTCGGGGCCGAGAAGGTCGAGCTCGGCCGCAACTTCGCCAACAAGCTGTGGAACGCCTCGCGCTTCGTGCTGATGAACCTGGACGCGGATTTCACCGCGGGTTCGCTGAACGACCTGGACGAGTCGCGGCTCGACGTGGCCGACCGCTGGATCCTCACGCGACTGGCGGAGGTCTGGCGCGGTGCGGACCGCGCCTTCGAGGAGTTCCGGCCGAACGACGTCGCGAACCTGCTCTTCGAGTTCGTGAAGCACGACTTCTGCGACTGGTACGTGGAGTGGGCCAAGGTCAGGCTCTCGGATCCGGCGGCGGGGCTGCAGGTGCGGCGGCTGCTCGTGGGCGTGCTCGAGGAGTCGCTGCGGCTGCTGCACCCGCTGATGCCCTTCCTCACGGAGGAGATCTGGCAGCGGCTGCCTCTCCCGCCGCGCCCCGCGGAGTCGATCATGCTCGCTCCGTGGGCTGTGACAGGCGTGTCGGAGAGCCCTCAGGCCCGCGCCGCGATGGCGTCCATCCAGGCGCTGGTCGGCGCGATCCGCGAGCTGCGCCAGGAGCTGCGCATCCCGCCCGCCGCGCGTCCCCGCGTCGTCCTGGCGGTGCCGGACGCCGCGTTGCGGGAGCGGCTGGGGGAATACCGCGAGCACATCCTGCGGCTGGCGGTGGCCGGCGAGCTGGAGATCCACCCGGCGCTGGCGAAGCCCGCCGGAGCGGCCTCGGCGGTGCTCCCGGGAATGGACGTGTACCTGCCCCTCGAGGGCGTGATCGACCGCGAGGCGGAGCGGCGCAAGCTCGAGAAGGAGTGCGAGCGCGTGGAGCGGCTCATGCAGGCGGCCAGCCGGCGGCTGGACGACGCGACGTTCCGCGCGCGAGCGCCCGCCGACGTGGTGCAGCGCGAAGAGGAGAAGCGCTCCGAGTTCCGCACGATCCTGGAGCGCCTCGAGCGAAACCTGGAAGCCGTTCGATGACGGCTGCGGGTGTCCGCGCTCCCGCTCCGGCTCGTGTGCCGGCGCGACCTGCACGCGGGCGGCGCGCCACCTCCGCGCTGACGCTGCTGGCTGCCGGCGCTGCGCTGGGCGCGTGCGCGCGGACGGGCTTCCCGGAAGGTGGTCCGGTGGACGACAAGCCGCCTTCGCTGGTGACCACGAGCCCCGCGGACCGCGCCACGGACGTCTCGCCCGAGTCCACGATCGAGATCGTGTTCGACGAGCCGCTCGCGCCGAACGCGCAGGCACAAGCCAGCCGCCTGATCTTCTTCAACCCGAGCCGGCCGGACGTGGTGACCGACGTGGACGGCGAGAAGATCGAGATCCAGCCGCGCGGGCCGCTCGAGCCCTCGACGACCTACTCCGTGACCCTGCTCCCAGGCCTGCCCGATCGCCGCAACATCGCCATGAAGGAGCCGGTTCGGTTGCTCTTCTCGACGGGCGGGCCGCTGACGCTCACGCTGTTGAAGGGCAAGGTGACGGC
>JACCXV010000196.1 GCA_013696835.1 Gemmatimonadota bacterium
CCGGCGACCTCGAGATCCCGATCCCCGAGGTCGCCGAGGTCGGCATGCGCGAGCAGCGTTACCTCGAGGAGATCGCCGGCACCTGCGAGGAGCTCGCGACGCTCGTGCGGGACGCCCTCGCGGCCGGGCGCCTGCCGCTCACGATCGGGGGGGATCACTCGCTCTCGATCGGCACCATCGCGGGACTCGCGATGCACCTCCAGCCGGCCGAGAAGACGTTCGGGCTGATCTGGATCGATGCGCACGGCGATCTCAACACGCCCGACACGACGCCGAGCGGCAACATCCACGGGATGCCGGTGGCGGTGTCCCTCGGCCTCGGCGACGCACGGCTGACTCGGATCGGCGGCTTCTCGCCCAAGGTGGCACCGGACCGGGTGGCGCTCATCGGGGTCCGGGCCCTCGACGCCGGGGAGCGCAAGCTGATCCAGGAGCTGGGGGTCGAGGTCTTCTCGATGCGGGACGTGGACGCCGACGGGATCAGCTCGGTGATGGACGAGGCGCTCCGGATCGCGACGCGGGGCACGGCGGGCTTCCACCTCTCGTTCGACATGGACGCCATCGACCCCAACTTCGCACCCGGCGTGGGCACGCGCGTGCGCGGGGGCCTCGACTATCGCGAGGCGCACCTGGCGCTCGAGGTCGCGTCCGACACCGACCTCCTTCTCTCGGCCGACCTGGTCGAGGTGAACCCCATCCTCGACAACCAGAACAGCACTGCCGCGCTCGCCGTCGAGCTCGTCGAGAGCCTGCTCGGCAAGAGCATCCTCTGACGGCCTTCCGCGGCCTGTCCGACTTCCTGCGGGCGCTCGAACGCGCGGGAGATCTCAAGCGCATCGGCGAGCCGGTCTCGACACGGCTCGAGATGGCGGAGGTCGCGCACCAGGTCTTCCTGCGCGGGGGGCCCGCGCTGCTGTTCGAACGACCCGTCACCGGCGCCGGCGGCAGCTCCGGGCCGCCTGCCACGCCCGGTGCCGCCGCCCCCTCCGGCATCCGTGCAGGAACGGGTACCGGTACGATTCCGGTCGCCATGAACCTCTTCGGAAGCGAGCGGCGCATGGCGCTGGCGCTGGGCGTGGAGCGGCTCGACGACATCGCCGTACGCATCCGCGAGCTGGTGCAGCTGCAGCCCCCGAGCGGATTCCGAGAGAAGCTCGCCATGCTGCCGAAGTTGCGCGACCTGGCGCGGTTTCCGCCGCAGCACGTCCGTGCCGGAGCGTGCCAGGAGGTCGTGCTGCAGGGCGACGACGTCGACCTCGGCGCGCTCCCGATCGTGACCACGTGGCCCGGCGACGCCGCGCCCTTCATCACGCTGCCGCAGGTCGTCACACGCGATCCGGAGACTGGCGTGCGGAACGTCGGCTGCTATCGGATGCAGGTCGTGGACGGGGCGACCACGCTCATGCACTGGCAGCGCCACAAGGACGGGCGGCACCACTACGACCTCGTGCGTGCGGCTGGCGGGACGATCCCCGTCGCGGTGGCGCTCGGGGGCGATCCGGCAGCGATCTACGCCGCCACGGCCCCGCTCCCTCCTGCGGTCGACGAGTACCTGTTCACCGGCTTCCTGCGGCGGGAGCCGCTGCCGCTGGTGCGCTGCGTGACGTGCGACCTCGAGGTTCCTGCCGAGTCTGACATCGTGCTGGAGGGCTTCGTGGATCCGAACGAGCCGCTCTACCCCGAAGGCCCGTTCGGCGATCACACCGGCTTCTACACGGCGGAATCCGAGTACCCGGCATTCCACGTGACCGCGATCACCTTGCGCCGAAACGCCCTCTATCCCGCCACGATCGTGGGCCGCCCTCCGATGGAGGACTTCTGGATGGGGCACGCCACCGAGCGAATCTTCCTGCCGCTGCTGCAGCTCACGCTCCCCGAGGTGGTGGATTACCACATGCCGGCCGAGGGCATCTTCCACAACCTCGTGTTCGTCTCGATCCGGAAGCGCTATCCCGGACAGGCGTACAAGGTGATGAACGGAATGTGGGGCATCGGACTCCTGTCGCTGGCCAAGCTGATCATCGTGGTGGACGAGGACGTGGACGTGCGCAACGTGCGCGAGGCCTGGTGGGCGGCGCTCAACAACATCGACCCCCAGCGGGACGTGCACTTCACGATGGGGCCCATCGACGTGCTCGACCACGCCAGCCGGGAGTTCAGCTACGGCAGCAAGATGGGCATCGACGCCACGCGCAAGTGGCCCGACGAGGGCTTCCGCCGGCCGTGGCCCGAGAAGATCGCGATGGATCCAGCCGTCAAGGCGCGGATGGCGGAGCGGATGAAGGGCTGGGGGCTGTAGGCTGCGCGGGTGTGCGCCTACCGGGTGGGCTTCACGGGCCGTCCCACCCAATAGGCTGAGCGGCTCACATCTGGCTCGGCGAAGACACCTCCGGATCCCTCGAATCCTCATCACCGCTGCGTTCCTGCGGCTGAGCGTCCGGCGGGGTCCACCGGGTGCGTGATTGCCTGAGCTGCTCGTTGAGCCGGCCGAGGACTTCGTGGATCTCGGCGCGGACGCGGTCGGCCACCGGTGTCGTCCGCAGCTCCTGCTTCACTCCTGTCACCTTCTCGCGCAGACCCACCACCTTCTCGCGCAGCGGCTCGGCCCGGAACTCGTGCGCGGTGCTCTCGAAGGTCTGGCCGAGTGCGCTCCCCAGCGCCCTGAGCCCCTGCTCGATCTCCGACTGCAGGTGCTCCCGCTCGCGGCTCTCCCACGCCGCGCGCAGCGTGTCCCGCAGGTTCTCCCCGAGCGTCCGCAGATCCGCCGTGAGATCGGGTGCCGGCCGGGCCGATCCGGTCCCGCCCGCTCCTCCTTCTGGCTGAAGGTCGGGTCCGCCCGCGGACCCCTGTGAGGCCTGTGTCTCCATCGTTCCTCCTTGGTTGTTGCGATCCCTGAAGCGGACCAGGCCCCGCACGCGCGGGAACGCTGCTCCGACGTATCTATATTGGGGTTCGGCGGCTCGCAGGGTAGCGCGAGTCTGCCCCGTGGCACTTGCGAGCCTGTAGCGTGGCGGACGACAGGGAGGTCAGCGATGAGCCCTACTCCCGACACAGCTCACGGAGCGCACGCCGGAGCGCACGCCGGAGTATCGGGGCGGCTGCGCCTCTACTCGCGCCTCGTCTATCTGCCCCACACCCTGTTCGCGCTGCCGTTCGCGCTCGTGGGGCTCGTCTTCGCGTCACGTGAGCGGCCGCTCACGTTGCGCGTGCTCACGCTGGCGATCGTAGCCTTCACGGCCGCACGGTTCGCCGCCATGGCGTTCAACCGTCTGGCCGACCGCCGGCTGGACGCGGCGAACCCGCGCACGCGGGACCGTGAGATCCCGAGCGGCAAGCTGCACACGGGCGAGGTGACTGGCACCGTGCTCGTCGCCTCCGCCGTGTTCGTCACCTCGGCCGCGCTGCTCAACCGGCTGGCGCTGGTGCTCGCGCCGGCCGCGCTGGCCTGGGTCTTCTTCTATTCCTACACCAAGCGCTTCACCGCGCTGAGTCACCTGGTGCTGGGGCTCGGCCTCGCCATCGCGCCGGTCGGCGCGTCGATCGCGCTCCTCGGCAGGTTCGATCCGCGCTTCCTCTGGATCGCCGCGGCGGTCGCTCTCTGGGTCGCCGGATTCGACACGATCTACTCGCTCCAGGACCTCGCGTTCGACAAGCAGGCCGGCATCCACTCGCTTCCCAGCCGCCTGGGGCCCCGCACGGCCCTGCGGCTCGTGAGCGTCGCCTTCGCGGCGGTGGTGACCTGCCTCGCCGGCGCCGGCCTTGCGTTCGGGGGCGGCGTTTTCTACTGGGTGGCCGTCACCGGGGTGGCGGTAACGCTGGCGTACGAGCGCTCACTCGTCTCCGAGCACGACTTCTCGCGGGTGAACCGCGCCTTCTTCACGGTCAATGGCTGGATGAGCGTCGGCTTCGCGATGCTGGTCATCGTGGACCGGGTGACGGCGGCCCCGTCGTGACGGACGCTCTCTCCGGGGAGGGGGCGGGAACCCCGCGGGCGGAAGGGGATCCGCCGATCGTGCTCGGCATCACGGGGGCGAGCGGCGCCGTCTACGCCGCGCGCGTGCTGCGCGCGCTGCTCCTCGCCGGCCGCCGCGTGGACCTCATCTTCACCGAGTACGGGCTCTACCTGATCAAGCTCGAGCTGGGGCTGACCGCGGTGAGCCACGGCCGCCTCGAACCGTTGCGCGATCACCTCGACGTCCCGCAGACGGCGTGGGATCGCGTGCGCGCATTCCGCAACCACGACCTCGCGGCGGAGCCGGCCTCGGGATCCAGCCGCTTCGCCGGCGTCGTGATCTGCCCCTGCTCGATGAAGAACCTGGCCGCCGTCGCGCTCGGGCTCTCGGAGACCCTGATCCAGCGCGCCGCCGACGTCGCGCTGAAGGAGCGGCGGCCGCTCGTCGTGGTCCCGCGCGAGACTCCCCTCAATCTGGTGCACCTCGAGAACATGCTCCGCCTTGCACGCGCGGGCGGGACGCTGATCCCCGCCATGCCGGCGTTCTACCAGGCGCCGCGCACGTTCGACGATCTGGGGGACTTCATCGCCGCACGGGTGCTGGAGCACCTGGGCATCGAGTCCGACCTGGTGCCCCGCTGGAGCGATGTCGGGCCTCGCGGGCACAAGGGCGAGCGGCCCCAGACCCCCGCTCACATCCCGGCTGCCCCACGCCCCGAGCCGGGAGCCGCCTCGCCGTGACGGGCGGGTGCGCGGAGCAGGGTTGTGGCTGCGGCTGCCTCACGGCGATCGTCGCAGGCATCGTCTCCGCCGGGGCGCTGGTGCTGCTGCCGCTGGTCGTTGCCGTCGTGCTGATCGTGGTGGTCGTGCTCGCGATTCGACGGCGGCCGCCGTCGTGAGACGCACGCCCATTCCCTGCACGCAGCCGATCACGCCCGCGATGCCGAATCCACTCGTTCCGTGCGCATCGGCGTCCTGAGCGACACGCACGGGGCGCTCCACCCCGCCATCGCCACGTCCTTCACGGGCGTGGACGAGATCTTCCACCTTGGGGACGTCGGGACGCAGCGGATCCTCGACGAGCTGGAGGCGATCGCGCCCGTGACGGCGGTGAGCGGGAACATGGACCCTCCCGGGCTCGTGGCGCACCTGCCCGAGAGCAAGGTCGTCACACGCGCGAACCGCCGCATCGTCCTGCTCCACGGGCACCGCGTGCGGGCCGCAGAGCCCGTGGAGTTGCTGCGCGCGACGAGGCCCGACCGTCCCGACCTCGTGCTCTTCGGACACACCCACGAGCCGCTGCTGGAGGAGCTGGAGGGAGTCACGTTCTTCAATCCCGGAGCCGCCGGAAAGCCGCGCTTCCGCTCCCGTCCAACGATCGGTCTTCTCGAGATCACGCTAACCGGAATGCGGCTGGAGCACCGGGCGCTGGAGGGTCCTTTCGGGAGCAGCGTCGAGGAGCGTCGGCGATGACCAGAGCTCCGCGTCACTCGCCGGCCCCCGGCGTCGTGACGCGACCTGCCGATGTCTCCTCTCCGCCTGCCGTCGAGCGCGCCGCGAGCCAGGCGCGCCCCCTTTCCGCAAGTCGCACCTCCACGGGATCGGGATCCGACATGCCGACCCAGCGCACCTTGAGGTAGCCTTCGTTGTGGAGGCGCCACAGGCGGCTCTTCCACTCCGCGGGACCCCCCGAAAACTCGAGCCGCTTCGTCAGCTCTTCGCTCCTCAGCACGTCACCCTCGGCCAGAGCCTCGAGCAGCCGCGCTGGATACGCGGCGTCGGAATCGTCCTTGTCAGGCCGCTGCTCACGGTCGAGCCGCTCCTGCGGGCTCTCCTGCTCCAGATCCGGCGTGGGCGTGGTGGGTCTCGGGTCCATGTGCGACTCCTGACGTGTCGGTCGGTTTCTGGAGGGAGCGGCCGTCGAGCTCGTCGCAAGGAGACTGCGAGCGGGGACGGACGTGCGTTCAGCGCCTGCGCTGGCAGCCGGGGCAGAAGTAGGTGGACCGCTGCCCCTGCACGATGCGGCGCACCGGCTTTCCGCACGTCGGGCAGGGTTCAGCCGCGCGGTCGTAGACGCGCAGCCGGTCCTGGAACGCCCCACTGTCGCCGGCCGAGTCCGCATACGTCAGGAAGGTGGTGCCCCGGTGCTCGATTGCATCTCGGAGAACGGACCGGATCGCTTCATGCAGCCCCGCGACGGCGGGCCCGCTGAGGTGATTGGATCGCGCGCGCGGGTCGATGCCCGCCCGGAAGAGCGCCTCCGCGGCATAGATGTTCCCCACCCCGGCGATCACCCTCTGGTCCAGCAGCACCTCCTTGATGCGCCGACGCGTGGCCTTGAGGCGGCGCTGGAGCTCGGATGCCGTGAAAGCCGAATCAAGAGGCTCCGGACCGAGCCGCGCCTCCCTCCGCTCCCAGGCCGCGGCATCAGCGACCCCCATCTTGCCCAGGGTGCGGATGTCGACGTAGAAGAGGCGCT
>JACCXV010000392.1 GCA_013696835.1 Gemmatimonadota bacterium
GAGAGCGGTATTGGATAACCGCGTGGATCTTCGACAGCGAGCGTCGCGACAATCCCATCCCTCCGGCGTTCCTGCCGCGGTGATCGGCGGGACCGGCAGGACCGGGATCCGCACACCCTGAGGTCCCCGCGGCGCAGCACCGCCATGAGCGACTTCACGGTCGTCCGGACGTCCTGGATGGGACCGCTTCCTGAGGGTCGCCTTCACGCCGGGGGCAGCTAGATGATCACGTACATGCGGGACTCCCGGTGTCATCTCTTGACGGAGTCATGCCCGGCTCCGTGACGCAGGACAAGGAACACGAGCGCGTCTGGAACGAGTACCGCGAGGCGGTGCTCGAGTTTCCCGCGGCGCGGATGACGATCGACCTGCGGCGCGCGATCTCCGACGACGCCCGCGAGGGGCTGCGTCAGCTGGGACCCGACAAGTCGTTCGCGGTCGTCACCGCGGAGAATCCCCACGGGCGCGATGCGGAACCCGCGCTGAACGAGCGCCGGGCGAGGGAGCTCGAAGACGAGCTGCGGCGCCGCGGCGTGCGATTCGTGCGCGCGGACGGCTGCTCCGCGAATCAGACCCATCGGGAACGCGGCGTGGCGCTGTGGCTGGACCGCGAAACGGCGCTGGAAGTCGCGCGCAGCCGCGCGCAGCTCGCGCTCTACTGGTTCGACGGCGACGCGTTCTGGCTGGTGCCGGCGGCAGGGGGGAGGGAGGCGGAGCGGTTGCCGGGATCAGGCGTGCCCTGAGACCTCGAGTAGCACCTTTCCGGCCGTCTCGCGGCTCTCGAGGAGGCGGTGGGCGTCGGCTGCCCGCTCGAGGGGCAGCGTGCGGTCCACGCGCACGTGCAGGCGCCGTTCGCCGAGCATGTGGAAGAGGTCTTCAGCCCGGCGCAGGAGCTCCGCCCGGTCGGCGGTGTAATGCCCCAGCCCTGGCCGGGTGAGGAAGAGCGAACCCTTCGCCAGGACCGCTGGATCGAACGCCGGGACCGGCCCGCTGGATTGACCGAACAGCACGAGGTAACCACGCGGACGTAGCGACGCCAGGCTCGCCTCGAAGGTCGACCTGCCGACCGAGTCGTACACCACGTCCACACCATGGCCGCCCGTGACGCGGCGTGCCGCCTCCGCGAAGCTCTCCTCCGTGTAGCGCACGATCTCGTCGGCGCCCGCGTCGCGAGCCACCCGCTCCTTCTCCGCCGTCGAGACGGTTCCGATCACGCGTGCCCCGCGGGCCTTCGCGAGCTGCACCAGCAGGAGGCCCACGCCTCCCGCTGCCGCGTGAACCAGGGCGACGTGACTCCCGCGCAGGGGGAAGGTGTCGTTCACGAGGTAATGCGCCGTCATGCCCTGAAGGAGGACGGCGGCCGCCATTGAGAGATCGACCTCCGGGGGCACGGGAACGAGCCTGGCAACGGGGACGACGGCGAACTCCGCGTAGGCGCCGGGCTGCATCACGTAGGCCACGCGCGCGCCCGGGGAGATCCCCTCCACGTGCCCGCCCGCTCCCGGCCCCTCCTCCGGGCCGACGGCGTCGACGATGCCCGCGGCCTCGGTGCCCGGCGTGAACGGCAGCCCCAGAGGGTACAGTCCGGTGCGGTGGTAGACGTCGATGAAGTTCACGCCGGCGAACGCCACGCGCACGCGGGCTTCACCCGCTCCCGGCTCGGGGAGGGCGATGTCCTGCACCTGGAGGGCCTCGGGGCCGCCATGGGCCTGAATGCGGACGGCTCTCAGCGGGCTCTCATCCGGGCTCTTGCCCTGGGCGCTCGCCGCCCTGCCGATCCCGGCCCGGCGGGTCCTCGTTCTGCAGATCCTCGTCCCGCCACAGCGCGATGCCGCCCAGGATACCGGCCGTGTTGGATACGATCGTGACGTCGGCATCGGGCTCGAAGGTGATTGCGCGCGCGTTCCCGCCGCCGAGGTACAGCCGTTCGAAGTTCGTGAGAGCGCGCAGCGTCTCGATGGCCCGCAGGAGCCGCCGGTTCCACTTCTTCGCGCCCGCCTTTTTCAGCGCCTTCTCACCAAGCTGGTCCTCGTAGGTGTCACCGCGCCGGAACGGATGGTGCGCGATCTCCAGGTGTGGCGTGGGACGGCCGTCCAGGAAGAGGCCGGTCCCGAACCCGGTGCCGAGCGTGACCACCATCTCGAGGCCTCTTCCCTCGATGACCCCGAGACCCTGCACCTCGGCGTCGTTCAGGACGCGGGCGGGCTTTCCCAGCCGCTGCTCGAGCGCGCCCGTGATGTCGAATCCCCGCCAGGCATCCTGCGCGCCGAGGTTCACTGCCGCGAGCACGTGCCCGGAGCGGATCACGCCGGGAAAGCCGGCGGCGATGCGGTCGAAGGCCGGCAGCTGCGCGGCGAGCCCCGCCAGCGAGTCCAGGAGCACGTCGGGCGGAGCGGGGGACGGCGTCGGAATGCGCAGGCGTGCTCCTTCGATGCCGCCGTCCGGTCCGAGGACGGCTGCCTTGAGGCCGCTGCCACCCACGTCCAGCGACAGCGTGCGCGGGCCCGGAGAGCCCGCTCGGCTCCTGTCTTCGTGGTCCATGCGGACAACCTCGTTGGTCAGCGCCTCCACGCGAACCACGTCGCGAAGGCGGATTTGGCACGCGGCGTCAGGCGCGTCCGGCTCCAGGCGTCGGCGACGCGCTTGATCGCCTCCGCCTGCGTGGGATAGGGATGAATGGTCTCGGCAATATCTGAGAGGCCGCGGCCGGCGACCATCGCCAGCGTGAGCTCGGAGATCATCTCTCCCGCGTGGCGGGCCACGACCGTCGCGCCCAGGATGCGGTCGGTGCCGTCCTTCACGTGGACCTTGACGAAGCCCTCCTCCTCGCCGTCGAGCACCGCGCGATCCACGTCAGCGAGCTCCTGCACGAACGTTCGCACGGGAATGCCGCGTTCGACCGCCTCGCGCTCGTACATCCCGACGTGGGCGATCTCGGGGTCCGTGAACGTGCACCAGGGAATCGTGAGCGCGCTCGCCCGCGCGCGGCCGGGGAACAGCGCGTTGCGGAGCACGATGCGCGCGTGGGCGTCTGAGAGATGAGTGAACTTGCGGCCCGAGCACACGTCGCCGGCGGCGAAGACGCGGCGGTTCGTCGTGCGCAGGCGGTCGTCGACCCGCACCCCCTCGCGCGGGTCGTACTCGACCCCCGCCTCCTCCAGCCCCAGGCCCTCGACGTTCGCTGCCCGCCCTACGCCGAGCAGGATCTCGTCGGCAATCAGCTCCCGCGTGCCGCCGTCACGCTCCACGTGGAGCCGCTTGCCGCCTGCGCCGTTGTCGACGCGCGTGATCCGGCTGCCCAGCAGCAGCTCGACCCCGTCCCCTGCCATCGCGGCCTGCACGCGCTCGGCCGCGTCCCCGTCCTCGCGGCCGAGCACGTGAGGCCCCCTGTCGAGCAGGGACACGCGCGAGCCGAAGCGGGCGAAGGCCTGAGCCATCTCGCACCCAATCGGGCCGGCGCCGATCACCGCCAGACGGGGAGGCAGGTCGGTGAGCGCGAAGACCGTCTCGTTCGTGCAATACCCCGCCTCCTCGAGACCGGGCACGGGGAGCTTCGCCGCACGCGCCCCGGTGGCGATCAGGGCGCGCGCAAAGCGCAGGCGGCGCCCGTCCACCTCAACCACGTCGGCGCCGGTGAAGCGGCCCTGACCCAGAAAGACGTCCACCCCGAGCCCGCGGAATCGCGCCGCGGAATCGTGGGGGCTGATGCGCGCGCGGAGGCGGCGCATGCGCTCCATGACCGCGGGGAAATCCACGCGCGCGCCGCCTGGCACCGTGACGCCGTAGCGGCCGGCATCTCGCGCGTCGGCGTAGGCGCGAGCAGCACGGATCAGCGCCTTGGAGGGAACGCACCCAACGTTGAGGCAGTCCCCGCCCATGAGCCCGCGCTCGATCAGCGCGACACGCGCCCCCAGGCCCGCGGCGCCCGCCGCGGCAACCAGGCCAGCCGTGCCGGCGCCGATCACGACCAGATTGTAGCGGCCCGCGGGAATCGGGTTCGTCCAGCCCGCGGGATGGACGTTCGCCAGCAGCTCGCGGTCGTGGGCGTCGTCGGGCAGGAGCGCGACCGTTCCCGCGAGAGGAGCCGCGGGGCCGTCAGGGGAAGCCCTCCACGCGGAAACGTCGCCCGCCCCGGAGCTCACGAGGGCATGTGCGCCGCGGGCGCGGCTTCATGCAGGGCCCTTCGAGCGGTCCGGGTCACCAGCACGGTCACGGCGATGGTCGCCGCGAGACCCAGGGCGAAGAAAACCGTCTGCCCCGAGCCTCCCCGGACGTCGCCGGCGAGCAGTTGCGCGAGGCTCTTCACGGCCGATCCGAGGTACACGTAGAGGACGGTTCCCGGAAGCATGCCGATCCAGGAGCCAAGCAGGTACTCCCGGAAGGGCACCCCCGTGACGCCGTACGCGTAGTTCAGGAACACGAACGGAAACACGGGGGAGAGCCGAGTGAGCAGCACGATGCGGAAGCCCTGCCGGCCCACCGCCTCGTCGATCGCTCGGAACGACGGCCTGGCCGCGATCCGCTCCTCCACCCAGCCGCGCGCCACGGTGCGCCCCAACCAGAAGGCGGCGCTCGCTCCCAGCACGCTGCCGATCGATACGGCGATCGTGCCCAGCACCACGCCGAAGGCGAAGCCAGCCCCCAGCGTGAGCAGCGAGCCCGGGATGAAGAGCAGCGAGGCCGGCACGTACGCCAGCGCCAGCGCGGCCGCTCCCCAGGGGCCGATGTCCTTGACGGCGGTCAGGAAGCCGGCGAGGTACCGGTCGACAGGCAGGAGGACGAGCGTGGCGGCCAGGGCGGCGGCGAGCGCCACGAGCAGGGCGATGCGGATGCGCTTGGAGGCGATCACGATGCGGAGGGAGCGATCACGAGTCCCCAGCGGCGGGCATTGTGTGGGTGCGGTCAACATGGAGCAACGCCCTGGGCCCGGCAAATGTTCCGGCTCCGGGCGCGCTGGTCCGTGCTTCCACGCAGCCGTAGCTTGCCGGCGGCGAGACGCCGTACGTCCGTCTGATCCGCGAGGCGGACCGGTGGCGCGTGCCGCTCACCGGTTGGAGCGCGGGGAATTTTGACGACCTACAGTCACGTCTTCTGGAACTGGTTCTTCGCCCGCGATCGGCCGTGGAGCTGGGCGTTCGCATTCGGCGGGGGCGTCAGCGACGTGATCTACCTGCCGCTCATGC
>JACCXV010000221.1 GCA_013696835.1 Gemmatimonadota bacterium
GTGCACGAGTATCAGAGCTTCTGCGTGCTGAAGTCGCCGCGAGGGTTCATGGAAGGGCAGTACTTCTTCGTTCGGCCCGACGAAAGCACCTTCGCGGCCGACATTCCCCGCTTCGACCTGGACGCCACCGAGGCGGTGGGTCCCGCAACCTGAGCCCACGCATGATCTCGATTCCCGCCGCGGCGCCGCGGGCGCCCTTGGTGCGCTGCGCGCTCCTGCTTCTCGGCGTGCTCGCGGCCGGCGCCCACTCCATCAGCACGGAGGCTCAGGAAACGGCCCTGGCTCCGCTCGAGGTGCGGCCGGGCCCCGCCTTCCTGAAGGCGGTGGAGCGCGGAACGCGCTCCCCTTCCGGAGAGCCGGGTGCCGCGTACTGGCAGCAGCGGGTCGCCTATGACATCCGCGCCTCCGTGGACCTCGCCTCCCGCCTGCTCATCGGACACGAGACCGTGACGTACACGAACGCCTCCCCCGACACCCTCCACAGCGTGGTGTTTCACCTCTACCAGAACCTCTTCGCCCCCGGCGCCGCGAACACGCGCGCCGTGCCGCTCACGGGTGGGATCACGATCGACTCCCTGATCGTTGCGGGGACCCGCCTGGCGGTCCCGGTGCTCGACCCCGCTGCCGAGGCCGCGATCTCCGCCGCGACGGCGCCGGACACGTCCGCGCCGGTGCGCGTCACGGGCACGATCCTGAAAGTTCGCCTCCCGGCCCCACTGCCCCCGGGCGGCGAGACGACCTTCGCGATCGGCTGGCACTTCACGATTCCGTCAGGCGAGGGCGTGCCGCGAATGGGCATGGTGGACTCGACCACGGCCCAGATCGCGCAGTGGTATCCGCAGATCGCCACCTACGACGACCTCGCGGGCTGGGACACGCGGCCCTACCTCTCGAACGGCGAGTTCTACCTCGAGTACGGGACGTTCGACATCGCGATCACAGCCCCCGCGGGCGCGGTCGTCCAGGCCACGGGGACGCTCGTCAACCCGGAGGATGTGCTCACGGAAGAGACGCGTGCGCGGCTGGAGCGGGCGGCCGCGAGTGGGGAGACCGTGCACGTGCTGACCGAGGCCGACTTCGGACCCGGGCGGGCCACGCGCGGCCGCGCCGGGGAGCCCATCACGTGGCGCTTTCACGCCGAGAACGTGCGGGACGCCGCCTTCGCGCTCGGCGACCACTATCTGTGGGACGCGGCCAGCGGTCTGGCCGATTCCGCGAGCGGTCGGCGAACGGCTGTGCACGCGCTCTACCGCCCGGGAGCGAAGACCTGGCGGGAATCGGCGCGCATGACCCGTGACGCGATCGAGGTGTTCAGCCGCAACGTCTATCCCTATCCCTACGCCCACATCACCAGCAGCGAGGGCCTGGTTGGCGGCATGGAGTACCCGATGATCGTCTTCGTGCGCGACTTCGAGACCGAGGTCCGGACGCAGCGCGTGATCGCGCACGAGCTCGGGCACGAGTGGTTCCCGATGATGGTGGGCTCGGACGAGACGGCCTTCGCCTGGCTCGACGAGGGCGTGAACACGTACATCACGATCGCCGCAGCCGAGCACTACTACCCCGACTCCAGGGAGCGCTCGGAGATCCGCGACCGCTACCGCCGTTTTCAGCATGCAGCGAACACGAGCTTCGCGCTGATGGACGCGCCGGACGCGATCGCGGTGGGGGGCTCGGAGGTGGCGGTCCTCGGCTACCGCAAGCCGGCGGTCGCGCTCCTCGCGCTGCACGAGATTCTGGGTGGCGAGACGTACGATCGGGCGCTCCGCGAGTACACCCGGCGCTGGCTGTACCGGCATCCCTCTCCATGGGACTTCTTCAACACCTTCGAAGACGTGGCCGGACGTGACCTGGACTGGTTCTGGCAGCCATGGTTCTACGGCAGCGGCGTGAGCGACCTCGCCATCGAGGCCGTCGCCCTGGCTTCGGGACGCGTGACGATCAGCGTGCGGAACGAGGGCACGGTGCTCTCTCCCATCCGCGCCCGCATCACGACCGCCGACGGCCGGACCGTTCCCGTGGAGGCGCCGGCCTCGGTGTGGTTCGGGGGCCAGCGCTCGGTGCGCGTCGAAGCCGACGTCCCCGGCGAGGTCGTGCGGGTGGAGCTGGATCCGGACGCCGCGTTCACCGACGTGGATCCCGAGGACGACGTGTGGACGTCCGTGGAAACGTCGTCCGGCGCGCCGGAAGGCGGCCGGTAGGCACGCCCACGGCCCCCGGCCCGCCGTCCGAGACAAGCTCGCGGACGGCCCGCGCGCTGGCTGCGATCGCCGCCAGGAACTCGGAGCTGAATGCCTTCCTGGCGATCCGGCCGGAAGCGGCGAGCGAAGAGGGCATTCCGCTCGGAGTGAAGGACATATTCGACACGGCCGGCCTCGTCACGACGTACGGGTCGTGTCTCTACCGTGACCACCTGCCTGTCACGTCCGCGGAGGCGGTGCTCAGGCTGCAGGGGGCCGGTTACGTGCTGATCGGCAAGACGAACCTGCACGAGTTCGCGTACGGGATCACGTCGGAGAACCCCCATTTCGGCGCCGTGCGCAACCCGCGTGACCCGAGCCGCATGGCGGGTGGATCGAGCGGCGGCTCGGCGGCCGCGCTGGCGGCGGGGCTCTGCGATGCGGCACTGGGCTCCGATACGGGCGGATCGATCCGGATCCCTGCCGCCTTCTGCGGCGTGGTCGGCTTCAAGCCGACGTACGGAGTCGTCCCCACGCAGGGTCTCTTCCCTCTCGCTCCGAGCTTCGACCATGCCGGCCCGATGGCCCGCGACGTGAAGGGGTGCGCGGCGGCGTTCGCCGTTCTAGCCGATCAGGAGGTCGCCTCTCCCGCCGATCCGGCGATGCTGCGCGTCGGTTCGGCGGAAGCCTTCTTCGAGGTCTGCGCACCCGGCGTGGGCCGCGCCTGCCGGCGAGCGCTGCGAGGCATGGGGCCCGTCCTCCCCGTCTCCTTCCCGTCCCCCGACGCGTTCAGCACCGCCCCCATGTTCCTGTCCGAAGCCGCCGCCCTGCACCGTGCCACCTTCCCCTCGCGTGCGGCCGAGTACGGGCCCGACGTGGCCGGGCTGCTCCGGCGCGGGCTTGCCGTCCCGGCCGTCGACTACCTCGCCTGCCGCGAGGAGCTCCAGCGCTTCCGCGCACGCGCGGCGGGCGTCTTCGCGCACGTCGACCTGCTGGCGGTTCCCACCGTGCCCTGCGTCGCTCCGCTGCTGGGGACTGCATCCATCGACGTCGGCGGCCGCCGCTTCTCGACGCGCGACCTGCTCACCCGGAACACTCGGCCATTCGCGAATCTCGGCTGGCCGGCGCTGGCGCTCCCGTGCGGGATCGCCGAGGACGGCCTGCCGGCGTCCCTGTCGCTCGTCGGCCCGCCGGGTGGGGACGCTCGCGTGCTGGCCGCGGGACTCGCGCTGGAGGCGCTGCTTGCGGCTGAGCCAGGATGACGGGTGGGGCGCCGCTGGCGGGCCGAGGCGCTACAGGCGCTCGATCTCGGCGGCGAACTCCGCGTACAGGTCCACGTCCCCGCTCCTGGCGATCTGCTTGTCCTCGTAGGGATGGCCGACACGGCGGTAGAGCTCGTCCGCCACGTTGTGAAGGACGCCCGTGACGAGCGCCACGACGCCATAGCGCACCCGGCCGAATCGCAGCTTCACGAGCCGCAGGACGAGCCGCGTGCAGGCGTAGTTGAGCAGGCCGGCGGCGGCTAGCTCGCCGTCGGACCGCTCGGCACGCTCCGCGATTCGTGCGGAGAGCGCGTCGATCAGAGGGTCCAGCTCCGCGCGATGCTCCGCGGGGATGTAGGGCATCGATGGACTCCTTTCGCGTGGGAGGCCCCGCCTCCCGCGGTCTTTCCCGCGGGGGCCGGGTCACAGTACGTTGCCGGGACGATTCCAAGCCGAGCAGTCGCACGCCGGGCCTGCCGGCCGCGAAGCTCACCTCTGCACAGCGGGATCGCTCGCCCATGACCGACCGACCGACCCTGGAGTACGACTACCGCCCGACGGAGTATTTGGATTTCTCGCAGGCTGGCAACCGGCGCGCGATGGAAGCCGCCATCGCCCGCGTCGAGTCCCGGCTGGGCCGCGAATACCCGATGTGGATCGGGGGCCGCGAGATGCGCGAAGGCGATCTGTTCACGTCCGTGAACCCCAACGACCCGGCACAGGTCGTCGGACGTTTCCAGACGGGCAGCCGCGAGACGGCGGAGCGATCGGTCGACGAGGCGTGGAACGCCTTCCCAGCCTGGGCCACACGCCCCGCGAGGGAGCGCGCCGACATCCTCTTCCGCGCGGCGGACCTCATGCGGGACGAGCGCCTCGAGCTGGCCGCGTGGATGATCTTCGAGGTCGGCAAGACCTGGTCGGAGGCGGATTCGGACGTCGCCGAGGCGATCGACTTCCTCGCCTACTACGCCCACGAGATGCTGCGCTACGACCGCGGCATGGCCGTCCTCGACACCGCGCCCGACGAGAACCACACCCTCTACATCCCCCTCGGCGTGGGAGCGGTGATCTCCCCCTGGAACTTCCCGCTCGCGATCCTGACCGGCATGAGCTCGGCGCCACTGGTGGCCGGCAACACGATCTGCCTCAAGCCCGCGGGGGACTCCGCCGCGATCGGCTACCAGTACGTGCGAATCATGCACGAGGCAGGCCTGCCCGCCGACACGCTGAACTTCCTGACGGGCGCGGGGTCCGTAGTCGGGAACGCCGTCGTGGTCCACCCGCGCACGCGGTTCGTGTCCTTCACCGGCTCCAAGGAAGTGGGACTGCAGATCAACGAGCTCGCGGCGAAGACCGTTCCGGGCCAGCGGTGGATCAAGCGCGTGGTTGCCGAGATGGGCGGCAAGGACGCCATGGTGATCGACCGCGGCGTGGACGTGGACGCCGCAGCCGAGGCGGTGCGGCAGGCGGCGTTCGGGTTCCAGGGGCAGAAGTGCTCCGCCTGCTCGAGGGCCATCGTGCACGAGGCGATCTACGACGAGTTCGTAGAGAAGCTGGCGGAGAAGACCCGTGCGATGCGGCTCGGACCCTCCCGTGACCCCGCCGTTCAGATGGGCGCGGTGGTGAGCGAGAACCAGTATCGGACCGTACGCAAGTACATCGAGATCGGAAGGGGGGAGGGGCGCCTGGTGACCGGCGGCGAAACCCCAGCAGGGCCGGGCTACCTGATTCCCCCCACGATCATCGCGGACGTGGCGCCGGGCGCCCGCATCGAGCAGGAGGAGATCTTCGGGCCTGTGCTGGCCGTGATCAAGGCGCGCGACTTCGACGACGGGCTGCGCATCGCGAACGACACCGAGTTCGGCCTGACGGGAGGGATCTTCTCGAACGATCCCGTGCATATCGAGCGCGCGCGGCGGGAGTTCTTCGTCGGCAACCTGTACATCAATCGCAAGTGCACGGGCGCGCTGGTCGGCGCCCAGCCGTTCGGCGGCTTCAACATGTCGGGGACGGATTCGAAGGCGGGAGGCCGGGACTACCTGGGTCTGTTCCTGCAGGCCAAGTCGATCACGGAGCGCAGGCAGGCCCCGGTCGAGCGTCGCCCCGGTGGAGAGCGCCAGGCGGGAGCCGCGGCGGCAGCCGGTCGGGCCGGCACGAAGACAGCGCGGGCCGTACGCCTGAGCACCGCGGGCGAGGCGGGTGGCGGACCCTAGCCCCGATCGCAGCTGGCGACAAATTGCCGCTGTACCGGAGGTCGAGATGAGTCCCCTGGAGCGGCGGCGGCCCGGGCATCGTGCGCGGGTCGGCCGGGCTCGACACACGGCGCAGCTCGCAGCCGCCGGTGCGGTGGCGCTCGCGCTCCTGGCAGGCTCGCCCATCGCGTGGATCGCGAGCGGGCAAGGCGGCGGGACGCAGCGGGACGCGCCCCGTGAAGAGCCGAGCCTGCCCAGCGCGCGGGAGCTGGAGGACCTCGTGTCCTACGCCGAGCCGGTGGCGTCCAGGCCCCACGCGGTGAAGCTCGAGAGCTTCGATGCCGATACGATCCGCGGGGTGTTCTTCGTGGACTCCGATCTCCCGTCGGCCCGTCACGTGGCGTATGGCAAGGACGGACGCGGCTATCGCTACGTCTGGTTCAGCCGGCGAAATCCCCTGCGGACGAGCCTAGTCGCCCTGTACCAGGTCGACGGCCGCGGTGCGCCCGACATCCTCTACTGGCGGGAGATCGACCAGGAGCGGAAGGTCGCGCGCGCGCGCGAGTTTCGCGGGCCCGGTGCCCGCACGGTGCAGTTCGAGTACAGCTCGTCTCCGGCATGCAGGCGTCCGCCCTGCGAAGAATGGAGCGAGGCGCCGCTGCAGCGCCTCCCCGCCCCCGCCTCCTTCTTCGATCCCCTGCGGAGGCTCTTCGCTGCCGCGGCAGAGCACGGAGAAGCCCACCTGGATCGTCACGTCTCCTCGCTCGGGGGGCGACCTGCCGCCCGCGCGGAGATCCCCCGCACTGTCCTCACCGCTAGCCCCGAGTCGAGCTAGCCTCCCACTCCGCGCCGTCTCCCTCCTCCTCGAACAGGTCGAACGATCCCTGACCGGCGTCGATGTTGGCGATCGTGCGCAGGATCACGGCGCGGATCGCTTCGTAGTCCGCTGGCCGGCCCACCCAGTCGATGCTCGAGACGTCCACCGTCACGTGGGCGGGTCCCGAGAAGGAGGCGAAGTACTCCTCGTACGAGCGGTTCAGGGAATCCACGTACGGCTCCCGGATGGTGCGCTCGAAGAAGCGGTCGCGGCGGCGGATGCGTCGCAGCAGGACGTCGGTCGTGGCCCGCAGATAGACGACAAGGTCCGGCGCCGGCAGCTCGGCCCGGAACGCGCGAAAGACGCGCTCGTAAAGCCGGTAGTCCTCGGCGCCGAGGGTGAGCAGGGCGAAGATGTTGTCCTTGTCGAAGCAGTAGTCGGCGAGGACCGTGCCCTCGCCGGCGGCGAGCGTGCGCGCCACCTCGCGCTGCTGCCGTAGTCGCGAGAGCAGGAAGAACATCTGCGTGTCGAAGGCGAAGCGTTCGAGGTCGTGGTAGAAGCCGCCCGTCAGGAACGGGTTCTCCTCGACGAGCTCCAGCACGGGCCTGGCGTCGAGATCGGCCGCCAGCAGATGGACCAGCGAGGTCTTGCCGGCCCCGATGGCGCCTTCGATGGCGATGTGGCGAACGCTTCCCACGATTCGGGCGGTGCGGAGGGTTGGCGGGATGGCGAAGGAGCGCCGCTGCCGGACCGGGCGGACGGCGGGCCGGAACATAGGCCGCGTCAGCGGGGCTGAAAAGACCGCCGCGCAGGGCCGGGATTGTTGGCAGGCGCGAGCCCCGCGAGATTCGAGGTCATGCCCCACGCGAACCGCAGCACGATGTGCCGCCTGCCGGCGAAAGGCGGCCGGCGGTGAGTCTCTTCGTGCCGCCGCGGGCACCCGCGTCCGAAGCGGAGCTGCTGGACGTGGAGCCCGGCCGGCCCGACGAGATCGACGACTGCCTGCGCGAGCTCGCACGCGTGAACCGCCTGCTCGGGGGTCGCCGCACGACCCTCGCCCACCTGGGCCCGCTGCTGGCCGCGACGGGCAAGGAGCGGGTCACGGTGCTCGACGTCGCGGCCGGCGGCGGCGACATGGCCGAGGCCATGCGCGACTGGGCGCTGCGCCGCGGGCTGAACCTCCGCTTCACGTTCCTGGACCGACATCCCGTCGTGCTGGACTTCTCACGCCGCGCCGCCGGTTTCCGGCCACACCTGGTGCTCGGGGACGCGCTCACCCTGCCCTTCCCCGACGCGAGCTTCGACCTCTGCGTCACGAGCCTCTTCTTCCATCACCTCGAGCCCGAGGAGATGGAGGCTTCGATGCGCGAGATGCGGCGCGTCGCCCGCACCGGCATCCTCGTGAACGACCTCGTGCGTGACAGGCTGGCGTGGGCCTGGATCGTGCTCCTGTCGCGACTCTTCAGCCGCAACCGGCTGGTGCGCCACGACGGGCCGCTGTCGGTGCGGCGCGCATACCGGCCGAGCGACTTTCGCGCGCTCGCGGCAGGCAGCGGTTTCTCGCGCTGGGGCGTGCGGCGCCACTTCCCCTATCGCATGTGCCTGTGGGGCCTCGTGGGAGACGAGTCGAGGCGGGGTGCGATGCAAACGGAGCGAGGTGCGACCCTGACGGAGCGGGAGGCACGACGCTGAGGCGTGGCGACGTGCTCGTGGTCGGGGGCGGTCCAGCAGGCTCCGCGACCGCGGCTCTCTTCGCGGCGGCTGGTTTCGACGTGCAACTCGTCGAGGCCGCCAGGTTTCCACGCTTCAAGCCCTGCGGCGACTTCCTCAGCCCCGAGGGCACGCGCATCCTCCAGCGCCTGGGCGTGGAGGAGGCCGTGCAGAAGTCGGGCGCCCGGCGGCTGCGCGGGCTCCTCGTCTC
>JACCXV010000265.1 GCA_013696835.1 Gemmatimonadota bacterium
GCTCGAGCGGGTTCGCGAGGACCCTCTCGATCCGTCGTCCCGTCGGTTCGCCCAGCCAGCCTCCTTCCGCATGCACCAGGCGATCGCCATCCGCCGGATCACGGCCACGAAGCCCTTCGAGGGGGGCGAGCGGGTGTTCGTCCTCGCGGACTACGAGCAGAACCCGAGCGATCAGGTCCACAACGCGCTCCTCAAGCTCCTGGAAGAGCCGCCACCGCGCACCACGTTCGTGCTGACGACGGCGCGGCCGCAGGGACTCCCGCCCACGATTCTCTCCCGTTGCCGGACCGTGCGGCTGTCGCCGCTCGGCAGCCGAGACGTCGAGGCCTTTCTCGATGCCGCTCTGCCACGCACCGGCAAGGAGCTGGGCTCCGAGGCCCACGCCGTCGTGCTGGCGCAGGCCGAGGGGCGCCCGGGTCGCGCGCTGGAGCTCGTCTACGGGATCGATCCGGGCGCGACCGAGGCCGCGGAGCTGATCGAGGCCGTCGTGGAGGGAGGGTCCCTCGCTAGCTACGCGTGGGCCCTGACGGCGTCATTTCGTGGCAGCCGGGAGGAGCACGATCGCCGGCTTGACGCGCTGGCACTGCTGTGGCGGGATCTGCTGCGCGTGCGCACCGGGGCCGCGGAGGGTCTCGCCCGACCCGATCTGCTGCCGCTCTACCGAGCCGCCGCCGAGCGACTCGATCCCGCGCGCGCCGTCGAGGCCGCGCTCGAGATCGAACGCGCTCGCGAGCGGATCCAGGCCAACGCGTACGCCGCGCTCGTCTTCTGGAGCCTGTTCCGGGAGCTCGCGCTCGCGCTGGATCCCGCCCCTTCCGGGTCCACAGGCTCCACGCGGGCCGCGGCGCCCCAGGGACGTTCCGAGAGGGCCCCGGCGTGACGCCGCCCACGGGGCGCTTCTACGTCACCACGCCGATCTACTACGTCAACGACGCGCCGCACATCGGGCATGCGTCCACGACGGTGCTGGCGGACACGCTGGCGCGCTACCACCGTCTGCTGGGCGAAGAGGTGTTCCTCCTCACCGGCACCGACGAGCACGGACAGAAGGTGGAGACCGCCGCCGCCGAGCGCGGACTCTCGCCTCAGGAGCACGTCGACCGGATGGCCGAGCTCTGGAAGGCGTCGTTCGCGCGGCTGGGACTGAGCTACGACCGCTTCATCCGCACGACCGAGGAAGCGCACGCGGAGGTGGTGCGGGACGTCCTGCGGCGCATCGAGGCCGCGGGGGACGTCTACAGCGCGCCGTACGTGGGCTGGTACTGCGTCTCCGACGAGCGCTACTGGACCGAGAAGGACCTGGTGAGTGGCCGCTGCCCCGCCTGCGGGCGGGAGGTTCAGCGGCTCGAGGAGCGCAACTACTTCTTCCGCATGGGCCGCCACCAGGAGTGGCTCGTCGAGCACATCCGCGAGAACCCCGACTTCATCGTGCCGGAGACCCGCCGGAACGAGGTTCTCGGGTTCCTGGCTCAGCCGCTGAACGACCTCTGCATCTCGCGGCCGCGCGCGCGCGTGAGCTGGGGCGTCCCGTTGCCGTTCGACTCCGCGTACGTCGCATACGTCTGGGTCGACGCGCTCATCAACTACGTGACGGGAGCGGGGTACGGAGACGATCCCGCGACCTTCGGGCGCCGCTGGCCTGCCGACCTGCACCTGATCGGCAAGGACATCCTCACCACCCACGCCGTCTACTGGCCCACGCTCCTGCGCTCGGCTGGGCTGGCGCCTCCGCGCTCGATCGCCGCCCACGGATGGTGGCTGCGCGACGGCCAGAAGATGAGCAAGTCGCTCGGCAACGGGCTCAGCGCCGACGAGCTGGTGACCGACCTCGGCGAGGACCCGGTGCGCTGGTATCTCATGCGCGAGATGCTGATGGGTCAGGACGCCAACTTCCGCTACGAGGGCCTCGTGGCGCGGCTGAACAGCGAGCTCGCCAACGATCTGGGCAACCTGCTGTCGCGGGTCGTCACGATGGTGGGCCGCTATGCGCTTGGCCGAGTGCCGCCGTTGCGCGAGCCGGCCCTGCCCGAGTCCGCGGCGCTCGCCTCCCTGGCCGCGCACCTTCCGGACCGCGTCGTCTCGGCCGTGCGGCGCCTGGCGGTCGCGCAGGCGATGGAGGAGGTGCTCGAGCTCGTGCGGGCCACGAACCGCTACCTCGAGGTGGTCGCCCCGTGGAAGGTGGCGAAGGCGGAAGGCACCGGTGCGGCGCCGGTCGCGGAGGCGCTCGCGATGGAGGCCGAGGCCC
>JACCXV010000321.1 GCA_013696835.1 Gemmatimonadota bacterium
GGATCACGCTCCGGTGACGGCAGCGCGCTTCACTGCAGGGCTGATCGGTAATCGTGTGCGTTTCAGGCATGCTGTTCTCCCCTCCCCGTTCACTGTTCTCGAGATTCAACCCGGCCGGCGCTGTCGGTGGGCAGCGGCTTCGTTGACGGCAGGAGTCGGCTGCCCCACCGTGCTGGTGAGCTGCGGAGGACGCTGGCGGGGAAAGCGGGGCGCCACAATCCTATCGCAAGATCGCCCAGGCGGAGGAATTACCTCGACGTGATACTGAATCCCCGGCGCCGGGTCAACGAGAAAATGCGGGGATGAACTGCTCCTCGTGCAGGTGCGAGTTGCCCGGCTCCGCCAGGTTCTGCCCTCAGTGCGGGACCGCTCAGCCAGTCTCGTGCGCGCAGTGCGGTTCCGTCCTCGAGCCGCTCGCGAAGTTCTGCAGCGCGTGCGGAACGCCGGCCGGCACCGCTCCTGCCACGGTGCAAAACCCACCCCAATCCGTCACGGGCCCCGAGACGTGGAGCAGCTCGCAGGCTGCCGAGAGCCAGCCGAATGCCCCGCCGCCGGTTCCTCCCGAGCTGCGGGCGCGCATCGAGAGCGTCCGCTCCGAGCTGAGTGGCGAACGTCGCGAGGTCGCCGTCCTCTTCGCGGATCTCTCCGGGTTCACGGCGATGTCCGAGCAGCTCGACGCCGAGGAAATGACCTTCATGATGAGCCGGCTCATGCAGGCGCTCTCGGCGGCGGTCCACCGGTATGAAGGCTACGTCGACAAGTTCATCGGCGACGCGATCATGGCGCTCTTCGGGGCCCCGCTGGCGCACGAGAACGACCCGGAGCGCGCAGTCCTGACCGCTCTCGCGATGCTCGATGTCATCGAGCAGCACAACCGCACGGCGGACATCCCGCTCGCACTGCGGGTGGGCATCAATCTGGGTGAGGTGATCGCCACGCATCTCACGTCAGGCCAACGTCTTCAGTACACGGTGCTCGGAGATGTCGTGAACGTCGCATCCAGGCTCGAAGGGAAGGCCTCTCCCAACTCGGTGCTGGTCAGCGAGGCCGTGTTCCGGCGCGTCGCGGGCAGGTTCAAGGGCGAGAAGCTCCCCCCGCTGTCGCTCAAGGGCAAGGCCGAGCCGGTGCAGGCCTATCGGATCCTCGGGCTGCACACCGGAGGCACGGTTGCGGCCGGAACGCGCACGCCCTTCGTCGGCCGCGAGATGGAGATCGCAGCGATACAGGATTTCGTCGCCCGCGTACCGCTGGGAACCGCGGGGACGCTGGTGCTCGAAGGGGACGCAGGGATGGGAAAGACGCGCCTCGTGCAGGAGGTCCTGGCCCGCTCGCGCAACGAGCTGATCGTCGTGGAGACGGGCTTCTCCCCCATGGAGCTGCCGGGGCGGCGATCCGCCGGCCTCGAGATCTTCCACCAGCTCCTCCCCGAGGAGCCGGCCGGGAGGAGCGCCGTGGATCGCGCGTTGAACCTGCTGGGCGCGGAGGCGGATCGGTATCGGGCGGGTGTCGAAGGCCTCGCGGCCGAGAGTGACCCCGCCTTCGCCGCGTTCGCGGCTTCGATCGACGTCAGCCCCGAAGTTGCTCGGCAGAATCGCTGGGCGGCGCTGGCCGCGCTTCTTCGACGCAGCGCGCAGACGCGCCCGCTGCTGCTCGTCCTCGAGGACATCCACTGGATGGACGAGGCGACGCAGGAGTTCCTGGACTTCCTGGGTCCTGTGCTTTCCGGCGCAGCGCTCGGCATGCTGCTCGTGACCCGCCCGCGGGCGGCGGGCTCCTGGAGGCCCAGCGGAGCCCAGGGGCTCGCTCTCCAGCCCCTCGAGACGCGCTGGGCCGAGACGATGCTGGAGCGTCTGCTGGACGATGTGATCCCTCCGGAGCGGCGGGACCTCATCCGCCGGGGAGAGGGAAACCCGCTGTTCCTGGAGGAGCTCGCACGCGCCATCCGCGAGGCGCCGCCCGCAGGCGTGGCCACAACCGCCGTACCCGGGACGCTCCAGGGGCTGCTCGTGTCGCGAATCGACCGGCTGGAGCCGCCGGTGAGGCTGCTCCTCCAGATGGCTGCCGTGCTCGGCACGTACGTTCCGACCGCCCTCCTCGCCCGCATGTACTGCCTGGAGGACCAGCCGCTCACCTTCGACGACGCGTTGCACGCGCTGGAGCGGGCGGAGTTCCTGGACGTGGAGCTGAACGGGGAAGACCGCCGGCGCTTCCGTCAGGCGCTCGTTCAGGAGGTGGCCTACGCGGGGCTCCTGATGAGGATCCGCAAGGTTCTGCACGAGTCCGCGGCGCGCCTGGGGGAGGAGCACTACAGCGGCCAACTCGAGGCAGAGGCGCCGTTCTTCGCGCACCACTACTGGGAAGGCGGGTTGCGGGAGGCCGCCGCGCCGCACCTCTGGGCGGCGGGGCGTGCGGCGTGTGAGCGCCACGAGCTGGCCGCCGCGGAGCGCTTCCTACAGCGCCTGGCGGAGGTGATCCAGAAGAGCTCCGAGGTGCTGGAGGACGTCGAAGCCAGGGTTGCGTTCCATCGGATGCTGGGCAACGTGCTGCTCCACCGTGGTAAGCTCGACGACGCCGAAGCGCAGTTCCACGTGCTGGAGATCCTCGGCACCTCTCACGAGCGCGGCGACTGGGTGGCCCGCGGCATGGAGTACCGAGGGCGGATCGAATGGTACCGCGGACGCCTGGACGGGGCGCGATCGCTGTTCGAGGAGG
>JACCXV010000329.1 GCA_013696835.1 Gemmatimonadota bacterium
TTGCAAGGGACGAGACCCAAGCGGGCGCACGGCTGCTGGATGCCCTCGCCGGTGAGCTGCCCCAGATCGCCGACTACCTGAAGCTGTGGTCCCTCGAGGCGCTCGCGACGGTGCCCTCCGGGCTGACCGGGACGGCCCCCCGCCGCCTCGACAGCCCGGCCGACGGCGACCCCGTCCAAGCGGAGCGAATCTCGGGAGCTCCTGCCGTCACCGTGGGCCGCGGGGCCGCCGAGACGTTGTACGCCGACCTGCTGGCGCTCGGCCCCTCGCCTGCACTGCTTCGGGCCGCCGATCGTGCACGCGCCGACCTGTACATGCAATCGCGCGATCCCGCCCGTGCCCGCCCGATCCTGGCGGGGCTCGTGGGCCGCTCCTCACGGCGGGACCGCCCGGCCCTGCTGATGCAGCTCGCGCTGCTGGATGAACGGCTCGGACAGCCGGAGCGCGGACGGGACGGGCTGCGGCGCATCGTCGAGCACCATCCCGAGTCGACGGAGGCGCTGGCGCTGCTCGAAGGCTCGCAGGGGAGCGGCATGCGCTTGGCGCTCTCCGCTCGCGACGGTGCGCGCGTCCTCGCTGCCCACGGCCGGGTGGAGGAGGCGGTGGCCGCTCTGACGCCCACGTCGGATCCTCGTCTCCTCGAGCTGCGCGCCGACATCCTCCTGCGCTCCGATCGCTACGCCGAGGCCGCCGTCGCCTATGCCGAGGCCGCAGCTGCCTATGCCGAGGCCGCAGCTGCCCACCCCGAGGCCGCACCTGCCGATGGCGAGGCCGTCACCCGGGGGGGCGACCGGGACCGACTGGCCTTCGAGGAGGCGAAGGCATGGACGAGGGCCGGAGAGCCTGGCCGCGCGCGCGAGATCTACCGCCGGCTCGCACGCGAGAACGAGTCGGCATCCGGCGGCACGCTCGCCTACCTGCTTGCCGACGCCTTCCAGGACGAGTCTCGGGACCCGGCATTCGGCGACTCGGCCGCCGGCTGGTTCCGCCGCTTCGCCGACTCCGCCCGTGGCTCGAGCCTCGGCCGGCGGGGTCTGTTGCGCCTGGCTCACCTGCGCTTCGGGCGGGGCGAATGGGCGGTTTCGGAGGAACTCTTCCGCGAATACCTGCGGCTCTACCCCGGAGGCGAGGACGTCCGTGAGGCGCGCTACTGGCGCGCCCGGGCGTTGCAGCAGGCGGGGCGGCCCGACGAGGCACGGTCGATCTTCGCCTCCCTCCTGCAGGGCTCCGAAGGCTACTACTCACTTCTCGCACGCCGGCGCCTGGGCGGGTCTCCCGACGCAGCCGTGGCGGCGCTGTTCGGACAGGCAGGAGAAGGTCCGGGGGCGCTTTCTTCACCGGCGCCGACCGATGTGCAGCGCGGTTCCCCGGTCCCCGACGTCCTCCCCGATTCTCCGGCCGCCCGCCCCCTGGCGCGCGCCCGAGCGCTGCTGATCCTGGGAGAGGTGGGATGGGCCCGCCGCGAGATGGACGAGGCGGTCCGCCTGGCTGGACGGAGCCGCGCGGAGCTCCAGCGAGTTGCCGCCTGGGCGCTCGAGGGCCTCTACCCGGAGTCCGCCTTCCGAGTCGGCGCCGCGCTGCTGCCGGGCTCGGCGGAAAACCGTGACCTGGCGACGCTTGCGTACCCGCGCGCGTTCGCTCCGCTCGTGCTGTCCGAGGCGGGTGAGGCGGGCGTGCCACCGAGCCTGCTGTGGGCGATCATGCGCCAGGAATCGTCCTTCGATCCAGCCGTCCGCTCGCCGGCGGGCGCCCTGGGCCTGCTCCAGCTCATGCCCGCGACCGCACGCAGCGAGGCCGCGCGCGGACGAGTGACGAGCTTCGAGCTTTCGGACCTGGAGCGACCCGAGGCCAACCTGCACCTGGGAGCGGCGCACCTGCGCGACCTGGCAGACTCGCTCGGCGGGAGCTGGGTCGCGGCGATCGCCGCGTACAACGCCGGCCAGGCGGTCACGCGCGTCTGGCTCGGCTTCCCCGAGGCGGCGAACCCCGAGACCTTCGTGGAGCGCATCCCTTTTCGCGAGACTCGCCACTACGTGAAGCAGGTCGTCTCCAACCGCGCGCGCTATCAGGACCTGTATGGGCTCCCCTGACTGCGGTAGGGGACACACGCGGACACGTGTTTGCCCGAGCGCGGGGTGCGGGTTGCTGCGACCCCTGCTGCTCCTGCTGCTGCTGTTCTCGGAAGCGTCCGCAGCGTTGCCGGGTCGGTCCGCGGCACTCGGGGCGCAGGAGAACACCGTGGGTGCTGTGGGGCCCGGAACCCTGGTCTATCCCCCCTTCAATCACACGTACGGCATCCACAAGGCGCGCACGTCCCACCTGAAGCTCTTCCTGGGTGGGCGGACCGTCTTCGCGGACCCCCAGGGGCTGGCCGCCGTCAAGCTTGCGCAGGACGACAACCCCGAGCTCAAGGTCGACGACTTTCAGCTGACCGTGCTCGGGCTGAACGCCGGCCGCGGCGAGATCATCTACAACAGCTCGATGCAAACCCTGGCCATGTATGGCACGCACGGGGAGGGCGAAGGGCAGTTCGACCGGCCTCGCGGCGTCGCGGCGGACGTGGACGGGAACGTCTACGTCGCCGACACCGGCAACCGCCGCGTGGTGCGCCTGGCCTGGCGCGAGCGTCAGCTGGCATGGGCTGGGACCGTCCCCGGAGCCTTCGCCGAACCGTGGGGCGTGGCCGTGGCCCCGCCCGGTGACGAGCTGTTCGTCTCGGACCGCACCGCCAACCAGGTCTTTCGCTGGAGGCCGGATCAGGCGGGCGGAGACCCCGTCGCGATGTTTCCCGCGGGGCTCCCGCGGCCGACCGCACTCGCCGTGCTGGACAGTGGCGAGCGCTGGCTTCGGCACAAGGAGGACGCGCTGTTCGTGGTTCACGACGATGGCGCCCGCCTGTCGAAGTTCGACCTGCAGGGCCATGCCCTCGCGAGCACAGCGGCAGCCGAACGCGATTCGCTGCGCGCGGCTCCGCGCTTCGCCTACCTGGCGCCGGATTATTTCGGGAACGTCTACGTGACGGACACAGGGAACGGCACGATCTACAAGTTCAAGGGGGACCTCACATTCCTGACGAGCTACGGCAGCCAGGGCGAGGGCGACTACCAGCTCGACGAGCCGCGCGGGATCGCCATCTGGAAGCGCTTCGGTCAGGTCTTCGTAGCCGAGAGGGAGGGCGCCCAGTACTTCTTCGTCGGAACCGACGTGCGTCTGCCGGAAGGAGCGCTGGCCGTGCAGATCCACGGCGCGGGGGCGAGCCGGCGGTACTCCTTCGAAGCCTTCTTCACGGAGCCCTCCGAGCTGAAGCTCACGTTCCTCGCGCCCGACAGCACCGTGATAGACACGCTGACGGTCCCCGCCACGATCGAGAGCGGGCCAGGCGAGGTGAGCTGGAGCGGAGAAGCCCTCGCCGCGGATCTGCCGCAGCGCGCCTCGCGGATCGTGCTCGAGCCCCGGCCCACGTACTCGAGCCGCAAGCGCTTCGCGCGTCGGGTGGAGCGGCCCATCGACTGGAGCACGGGCTCGTGATCGGGTGAGGACAGGCAGGCCGCCGCGAGGCCGCCTCTCCCGCCGAGGTGTGCAAACGCGGAGGGCCACCGGCTGTCCTACCCGGGCAGCTCCGC
>JACCXV010000371.1 GCA_013696835.1 Gemmatimonadota bacterium
GTGATCGCCAGCCTGTCAGCGCGGCGCAGCGCTCCCCAACCTTCCCGAAAGGGGCCCGCGGGCAGCGTTCGGCGGGGGGCTGCCAGTTCCCTGGCGGAGATCAGCGCCAGCGTCCAGTCCGCGCGCATCTGCCGGTGCTGCAGCCCGTCGTCGAGCAGGTATGCGTCGGGTTCCACGCCGTGGAGGGCGAGCGCCGCGGCGGCACGGGAGCGTCGGGGGTGCGCAGCCACCGCCACTCCGTCGCGCAGGAACAGCACGGCCTCGTCTGGGATCTCCCCGGCCACCGGCGGTCGCGGCATGGCCCCCGCGGCCAGCTCCGCCTGCGAGCTGCCGCCGAGCACCAGCGGAGAATCGCGCCGCCCGACCCATCCGTAACCTCGCGTGAGCACAGCCGGCCGAAGCCCTCGCTCGAGGAGGGCGCGGCACAGCCAGCGCACGAAGGGGGTTTTGCCCGTGCCACCCAGCCCCACGTTGCCCACACAGAGGACGGGTCGGCGCAAACGGATGCGCCGCGCGTGGGCGAGGGCCGACCGGACGCTCGAGACGCGCTCGAAGAGGTACGCCGGCGGAGTCGCAGCGAGATGAATCGCGCGGCGGGAGGGTCGCGGGTTGGCTGCCGGCCGGGTTGCCATCACGCCCGGGAAGCCGCCCTCGTCGCCATAGAGCGCCCCCACGAGGCGAGCGCGCCGGGCGTGCGCGCGCTTCAGGTAGCGGCGTTCGATCACGTCCCGATCCTTCCCGCGTCGGCGCGGAGGTCGCTCCAGCGGCACGCCTCTTCCGTGACGAGCCTCAGGTTACGCTCCGCTTCGCCGCGCCAGCGCTCGCGGGCTTCCCTGGGAAGCGTCGCGGGAACGCGGAGCGGCTGTCCGTAGATGACCCGCACCCTCGAGAACGGCCACGGCACCTCGTACGCGTCCCAGCTGCGGGCGTGCCAGGCGCGGCGCGCGGAGCAGCCCACCGGGACGATCGGGAGGCCCGTCCTGGCCGCCAGGAAGATCGCGCCCTCCGTGAAGCGTCCCGCGGGCCCGCGCGGGCCGTCGGGCGTCACGGCGAAATCGGCGGTCTCGTTTTCCCGCTCGCCGCGGAGCGCCTCGAGCAGGGCGCGGGCCCCCCCCCGCCGCGTCGAGCCGCGGATCGGCCGGTAGCCGAGGCCCAGGGCCACCCGCGCGCCCAGCTCGCCGTCGCGGTGGCGGCTCACGATCACCTTCAAGCCCCGGCCCCGGTAGAGCGCCGCCAGCGCGAGCTGCTGCCCGTGAAGGAAACAGAAGATGACCCGCCCGCCGGGTGAGCGCTCCCGCGCCTCGCGCAGGCGATCGACACCCCGCACCTCGAAACGCAGGGTCCGGCCCAGGCCGCGCACGACCGCCGGGGCCAGGCGAGCCGCGAGCCGGAGACGCGCGTCCATGCGCCGCTCACCGTGCGCGACGGGCGGACGAGACGGCGTCACGCACGGCGCGCGCGACCTCGGCCGGGGCGTCGCGCCGGAGGAGATCCTCGCGCAGGGCGTCGAACTCGGCCACCATTCGCATGCGCGCGGGATTCGTACGATCGAGCAGGGGCAGCGCCTGACGCGCGATCTCAGCCGGTGATGCCTCCCGCTGCAGCAGCTCGGGCACGACTGCCTTCCCACGCAGGATGTTCACCATCGCGAACCACTCGACCTTCACCAGCCGGCGCGCCAGCCACAGCGTGAGGGGGTTCATTCGATACGCCACCACCATGGGAGTGCCGAGGAGCGCGGCCTCCACGGTGGCGGTCCCGGACTTCGTGAGGACCGCGGTGGAGGCTGCGATCAGGTCCGCACTCCCGCCCACCGCGATGGGAACGAGGTCCCCCACCCGCCGCCGCAGCTCCGCTGCCAGCTCGGGCGTGGCCACGGCGAACGCGAGCTGGAGCGGCCGCGGGAAAACAGCTCGCAGACGCTCGGCCGCCGCGAGAAACGGCGCCGCGAGCGATCTCAGCTCCTGCGTGCGGCTGCCCGGCAGCAGCCCCAGGACGTCGGCCGCCGGGTCCAGCCCGAGCTCCCGCAGGAACGCGGCCCGGTGGCGGGGACGCCGCGCCTCACGTCCCAGGGGGTGTCCCACGAAGCGCGCCCGCAGACCGCGCGCGGCGAAGAAGGCCTCCTCGAACGGCAGGATCACGAGCAGCTCGTCCACGTTCGCCCTCAGCGCGCCCACCCGTCGCTCGTTCCAGGCCCAGACCGTGGGCGTGATGTAGTACAGCGTGCGCAGGCCCAGCCGCCGCGCGTGACGGGCGAGCCGCAGGTTAAGGCCGGGGTAGTCCACGAACAGCACCGCGTCCGGGGGATCCTCTTCCCAGGAGCGCCGGGTCGCGCGCAGCAGCCGCACGAAGAAGCCGAGCCGGCGAACCACCTCGACGATTCCCATGACGGCCAGCTCGGAGAGATCCGCGCGGAGACGCACGCCGGCCTCGGCCAGGCGCGGCCCGCCGAAGCCCTCCACACGCCAGACGCCGCCCGCGGCGCGCAGCTCCCGCACGACGTCCGCCGCGTACCGATCGCCCGACACCTCCCCCGCGCAGACGAAGAGGTAGGGCGGCGGGCCAGGGTCCGGTGGGGGGGGGACGGCGCGAGACGGGCGGGCGGGATCAGACCGTGATGCCGCGATCACTCTCCTCGATGAAGCGCAGGAACTGCTCGATCTCGGGGTACGGGTGCAGCTCGCTCCGGGCACGCGTCAGCGCCTGCGAGACGTTCTGACGGGAGTTGAAGAAGAGTCGATAGGCCCCGCGCAGCTCGCGCTTCACGTTCTCGGGAAAGCCGCGGCGGTCGAGGCCCACCGAGTTCAGACCGTACAGGCGGATCGGGCTGCCGGCCGCCTTGCAGTACGGCGGGACGTCCTTGGTGACGCGAGAGGCCCCGCCGACCATCGCGTGCGTCCCGATCCGGGAGAACTGGTGCACGGGCGTCATGCCGCCGACGATCGCGAACGCGTCCACGCGAACGTTGCCGCCCAGGTTGACGCTGTTCGCCAGGATGACGCCTTCGCCGATCTCGCAGTCGTGTGCGACGTGGACGTACGCCATGAGCAGGCATCCGCGGCCCACGGTCGTCACGCCGCGTGCCACGGTGCCGCGGTTCAGGGTCGCGAACTCGCGCACGATCGTCTCCTCGCCGACCGTCAGGAACGTGCGCTCCCCCTGATACTTGAGATCCTGCGGATCGGTCCCGAGGACCGCGCCGTGGAAGATCCGGCATCCCGCGCCGACCGTCGTATCGCGCTCGATCACCACATGCGCGCCGATCTCGACGCCGGGGCCGATCTCGACGTTCTCGCCGAGGATGCTGTACGGGCCCACGCTCACGTCGGCCGCGAGCACGGCGCTCTCGTGCACGATGGCGCTGGGGGCTATCTGCGTCGGCACGACACCTCCTCCGTCCGGCGAGACCTCGTCACGCGGTGCTCTCGTGCGCTTCACGGTCCACCACGATGGCCGTGAGCGTTGCCTCGGCCACGCGCGCCGCGTCCACGTAAGCGGTGCCCACCACGCGGCAGACGCGGCCCTTGAGCTTCACCAGCTCCATCTCGATCCGCAGCTGGTCGCCCGGAATCACCGGCCGCCGGAAGCGCACCCTGTCGAGCCCAGTGAAGTAGACGAGCTTGCGCTCGGGCGCCTCGAACGCGTGCAGGAGCAGCAATCCGCCCACCTGCCCCATGGCTTCCACGATCAGCACCCCCGGCATGATGGGACGCCCCGGGAAGTGGCCGGCGAAGAAGGGCTCGTTGATCGTGACGTTCTTCACGCCAACGATGCGCTTCCCCGGCTCGAGCTCGAGTACGCGATCCACCAGGAGGAACGGATAGCGGTGCGGAATCAGGCCGAGTATGTCCGTGACACCGAAGGGCGCGCGGGGCGGAGCCGCGGGGATGGCTGCGCCGGAGCGCTCCGCGTCCGCCGTCCCCCCGCCACCGGCGGGGATCCCGCGGGACCCGTTCGACCGACCCGCGGCGTCGCGCAGGAGGGCGTTCACCAGGCTCAGGTTCGTCCTGTGGCCCGAGCGCTCCGAGATCACGTGCGCCCGAATCGCGCGGCCAAAGAGGGAGAGGTCCCCCATCAGATCGAGGATCTTGTGGCGCACGAACTCGTCGGGAAAGCGCAGCCGCTCCTCGTTCAGGATGCCCACGTCTCCGATCACGACCGCGTTCTCGAGGCTGCCGCCGCGGATCAGCCCACCGTCCTTGAGCCGCTGCACCTCGTGCAGGAACCCGAAGGTGCGGGCGGGAGCGATCTCGCGCTCGAACGTTTCGGGATCGATCTCGAAGGATGCCGACTGGTGCCCGATCATGGGGTGATCGAAGTCGATCGAGAACGTGATCCGGAAGCGCTCCGAGGGAAGCAGGGAGAACCGGACTCCGTCCTCGTGATGATGGAAGGGACGTTCCAGGCGGAACTCCGGCCGCTCCAGCTCGTACTCGCGGATCCCGGCCTCCCTCAGGCTGAGGAAGAACGGCAGCGCGCTGCCGTCGCCCACCGGAGGCTCGTTCGCGTCGATCTCGACGATCAGGTTGTCCACGTGCAGGGCTGCGGTCGCGGCGAGGACGTGCTCGACCGTATGGACCTTGGCGCCGTCGACGCCGAGCGAGGTGCCGCGGTCAAGCCCCACGACGTGCGCGGCGTCGGCCGGGATGCGGGGGGCGCCGGGCAGGTCGGTGCGGACGAAAACGACACCGGTGCCCTCCGGGGCCGGCCGGAAGAGGAGGTTGCAGCGATTTCCAGTGTGGAGACCGACGCCGGATAGCCGGGCCTCGCTGCGAATCGTGCGCTGCTTCATCGCGTTCCCTCCCGGCTTGCGAGCCGCTCTTCCACGCGCTTCAGGCGCCGTTCCAGATCGGGCAACCTAGCGCAGAGGGCCTGCAGCCGGAAGCTGCGGCGGCGCTCGCGCGCCGGATAGCCGAACCACTCCTCGCCAGCGGGGACCGACTTCGTCACGCCGGACTGGGCGCCGATGCGCGCGCCGGCACCGACCTCGATGTGGCCCACGACGCCGACCTGCCCGCCCAGCGCGGCACCGTCCCCGATGCGCGTGGAGCCGGAGATTCCCACCTGCGCCACGATCAGCACGTGCTCGCCGACGTCCACGTTGTGGGCCACGTGCACCAGGTTGTCCAGCTTGCTGCCGCGGCCGATCCGGGTGTCGCCCAGCGAGCCGCGGTCGATCGTGCAGTTGGCGCCGATCTCGACGTCGTCCTCGATGCGCACGCCCCCGAGCTGCGGGATGCGCGCGTGACCCTCGCCGGCCGGGACGTACCCGAAGCCGTCCGAGCCGATGACGGTGCCGCTCTGCAGGACGCACCGCGACCCGATGCGCGTGCCGGCCAGCAGCGTGACGCGCGGGCCAACGCGCGTGCCGGCCCCGATGCGCACGCCCTCTGCGACCACACAGCCCTCACCGATCCGCACGTCGTCGTCGAGCTCCACGCGCGGGCCCAGGATGGCGCCGGCGGCAACGCTGACACGGGCTCCGAGGCGGCTCCCCTCTCCCAGCACGACAGTCGGATGGACCCCGGCAGGCGCCTTCGTGAGCGACTCGAAGAAGCGGGCAGCAAGCACGTACGCGGCATAGGGGTCGGCGACGCGCAGCAGCGCGGGGCCGCCGTTGGCGGGGAACTCGGCGGGGACGATGAGCGCCGTGGCGCGGGAGGCGAGCGCCTGCGGCAGGTAGCGGCGGCTCGCGAAGAAGGAGAGTTGGCCCGGTGCCGCCTCGGGCAGGGGCGCGAGGCCGCTCACCGTCAGAGCCCCGTCGCCGACGAGGGTCGCGCCGATCGCCTCCGCCACCTCGTCGAGCGTGTAGGTCGGCACGTCGCCAGCTCCGTTGCGGGGGAAACGCGCGTGGGGTCCGCCGTGCACCGGCGGTCGACGGCCTCTCGCGCGATCAGTTGCTCGCGGTGGCCTGCGTCCTGAGATGGGCGACGACCTTTTCCGTCAAGTCGAGCGCGGGATCGCCGGCAGCCAGAGCTCCGGCTTGCAGGTCGAAGATCAGGGAATAGCTCTCCGCCGCACGCACCTCCTCGATCGCCTTGTTGATGCGGTCGTAGATCGGCCGCAGCAGCTCCTTCTCCTTCACGCCAGCCTCCCCCTGGGGACCGAACTTGGCCTGGAAGAACTCCTGCATCTCCCGCTCCTTCTGCAGGATGGCCTGCTGCTTCTCGGTCTTCTTCTCGGGTGACAGGATCGCGGACTGCTTCTGGTACTCCTCGTAGAGGCCGGTGAGCTCGGTCTTTCTCGTCTCGAGCGTCGTCTTCCATTCCGTGGCCAGCTTCTCGTAGGAGGCCTTCGCCTCCGTCACGCCAGGAGCGGCCTCGATGATCTTGTTCGAATCCACGTAGCCGATCTTCAGCGCCTGCCCGTACGCCTCGCCGGCGAACACCGCCGCGGCGAGCATCCCCGCAAGCACCCAGCCGGGCGCCCGTACCCTTCCTGACCAGCGTGCCATGCGCTCCTCCGATCTCGAGATAGACGCTATCGCCGTGCGGAAATCACCGCTCGCATTCCAAAGCGGCCACCCTGAAGTCTCCCCTCCAGCTGGTTGGCAACCACGCCTGCACCGCGCCGACGGGCTCCGCCGGGAGGTGCGGCTGGTGCCGTTCCGAAGACACCGCTTCCCAGTTCCAAAGCGGTCACCCTGAAGGGTCCCCTCCATCTGGTGGGCGACCACGCCGGCGCCGTGCCGACAGGCTCCGCCCGGAGG
>JACCXV010000420.1 GCA_013696835.1 Gemmatimonadota bacterium
CCCCTGGCCCGTCCACCCTGGACTCGAACCCGCACACCCCCCGGGAAGCCGTGGTTAGGTGCTGGGTGCCGGATCCGGGCGCGCACTCCTCCATCGGCTCGGGTGCGCAGATCCAGGCGGCAACACAATTCGCCCCCGCGTCGCTCGCGAGTACGAACGCGAGCAGGACCGCGAGAACGGATGGGGCACAGCGCCGGAAAGCATCCTGATGGATCGGCAGCATCATAGGAAATGTAAACGCGGGCGGAAGAAAGACAATTCCGCCGCCGGGGGGGTACCACTGCTGCGAACGTGTGAGAGAGGACGGTACTCGCCAAGTGCGATCGGGCGCGGAAGGGACGCAAGTAGCTGCCAGAATGGCGGCCTCATCGGTCCTAGCGCAGCGGGAGCACTGTGATTCTTCCTGGAATGGCGCGAAACACGATGGGCACGGTCATTGCTTCTCACCGTCGCGCGCTGCCACCACCGCGGTCCTGCTGTTTTGTGCATGCCCCTTCTGTGCGCCGGCGGCGCGCCACCCCCGCGGGGGGCGTCATTTCCGAATTCGGCCACGGTCATACGAGAGGAGATCGATCACATGAGCAAGGTAATCGGCATCGACCTGGGGACCACCAACTCCGTCGTGGCCGTCATGGAGGGCGGCGACCCCGTCGTGATCCCCAACGCCGAGGGCGGTCGCACCACGCCTTCGGTGGTGGCCTTCACGAAGGACGGGGAGCGGCTGGTGGGTCAGGTGGCGAAGCGCCAGGCGATCACGAATCCCGAGAACACGGTGTTCTCCATCAAGCGCTTCATGGGCCGCAAGTCCGACGAGGTGACGGGGGAGCGCGCCACCGTGCCCTACAAGGTGTCCGAGGGCAAGAACGGCCGCGCCGAGGTGGAGATCCAGGGCAAGCGCTATTCCCCACCCGAGATCTCGTCGATGATCCTCCAGAAGATGAAGCAAACCGCCGAGGACTACCTCGGTCAGAAGGTGGAGCGGGCGGTCATCACCGTCCCGGCGTACTTCAACGACAGCCAGCGCCAGGCCACGAAGGAGGCCGGCAAGGGCGCGGGGCTCGAGGTGCTGCGCATCATCAACGAGCCCACGGCGGCCGCGCTGGCGTACGGGCTCGACAAGAAGAAGGACGAGAAGATCGCGGTCTACGACCTGGGCGGGGGCACGTTCGACATCTCGATCCTCGAGCTGGGCGAGGGCGTCTTCGAGGTCAAGGCGACCAACGGGGACACGCATCTCGGCGGCGACGACTTCGACCAGCGCATCATCAACTGGATCACCGACGAGTACAAGAAGCAGGAGGGCATCGACCTGGGGCGCGACCCGATGGCGCTGCAGCGCATCAAGGAGGCGGCGGAGAAGGCCAAGATCGAGCTCTCGAGCACGATGTCCACGGACATCAACCTGCCTTTCATCACCGCCGACCAGAGCGGCCCCAAGCACCTGAACCTGACGCTCAGCCGGGCGAAGTTCGAACAGCTGGTGGACGACCTGATCCAGCGCACGGTGGAGCCCTGCCGGCAGGCGCTGAAGGACGCGAGCTACAAGCCCGAGCAGATCGACGAAGTCGTTCTGGTGGGCGGATCGACGCGCATCCCGAAGGTACAGGAGCTCGTGCGCGACCTCTTCAAGAAGGAGCCTCACAAGGGCGTGAACCCGGACGAGGTGGTTGCGATCGGCGCCGCAATCCAGGGCGGCGTGCTCGCCGGCGACGTCAAGGACGTTCTCCTGCTGGACGTGACGCCGCTCTCGCTGGGCATCGAGACGCTCGGCGGCGTCGCCACGAAGCTGATCGAGCGCAACACGACGATTCCAACCAAGAAGTCCGAGACGTTCTCGACGGCCGAGAACAACCAGACCATGGTCGAGATCCACGTGCTGCAGGGCGAGCGCCCGATGGCGATCGACAACAAGACCATCGGCCGGTTCCAGTTGACCGGGATCCCGCCCGCGCCGCGCGGCGTGCCGCAGATCGAGGTTGCGTTCGACATCGACGCCAACGGCATCCTGAACGTCTCGGCGCGCGACAAGACGACCGGCAAGGAGCAGAAGATCCGCATCGAGGCGTCCTCGGGGCTCTCCGACCAGGAGATCGACAAGATGGTGCGCGATGCCGAGGCGCACGCCGAGGAGGACCGCAAGCGCCGCGAGCAGGTCGAGGCCCGCAACCAGACGGACTCGCTGGTCTACCAGGCCGAGAAGACGCTCGCCGAAGACGGCGACAAGCTGCCCGGGGACGTCCGCTCCGAGCTCGAAGCGGCCCTCGAGCGCGCCCGGACCGCCCTCAAGGGGAGCGACGGGGACGAGCTGCGGTCGGCGTCGGAGGAGCTGCAGCGGGTCTGGTTCCGAGCCGGCCAGGAGCTGCACCAGGCGGCGCAGGGAGCCGGGGCCGGCGGCGGCGACCAGGCCGCCGGGTTCGAGGGTGAGGCGGGAACGGGAGGGCCGGCGACGGATGGCGGCGGCGAGGAGGCGGTCGAGGCCGACTACGAGGTGGTGGACGAGGGGCGGTAGCGGACCCGGGGCCGGGATGGCGCAGAGCCGCCCCGGCGGGCCTCGCGGAAGTCAGCTCCGAGTCCTCCCGGCCAGCTACGGTGGGACTGAGTACGGAAACCTCTCGGCGAACCTCGAACTGATCGCCCGGTCCGGCGGTCTCGAGCCAGACTGCAAGGTCCTCGAGATTGGGAGCGGCAAGGGCCGCCTGCTCCACGAGTTCCGCGCACGGGGTCTGGATGTCGTGGGTGTCGAGCTCAACCCGCGGCTCATCGCGGCCGGCCGCCAGGCGTTCGGGCGCATGCCGATCGTGCGCGGAACGGCGGTGCAGCTCTGCTTGCGGGACGCCTCGTTCGACGTCGTCCTGGAGTTCGACGTCTTCGAGCACATCGCGGACACCGAGCGCCACGTCGACGAGGTGTGGCGCGTGCTCCGCCCCGGTGGGCGTTATCTGCTCACGACGCCGAACAAGTGGACGAACATCGCCTTCGAGGTCATCATCCAGCGAAGCTTCACCCGCTGGAAAGCGTACCACTGCGCCCTTCATTCCCGCAACGAGCTTCGGCGGCGGCTCACACGACATGGGTTTGAGGTCACGTTCCACGATGTACCGCTCGTGAACGAGTGGTTCCTGCGGAAGGTGCGTGCCTTCTTCGGTCGGGCCGGTGTCGCAGTCGTGCGCATCCTGAGCCCGGACCGGGGGCCCGCCGCTTTGCGCACCAACTTCTGTGTCGAGGCCCGAAAGGCGGTGCCTTCCCGGTAACCTGGCGAGCAGCGGACGGCGCTCCGCTACCGGTCGGGGCGACAGGGCGGGCGGAACACTTCTGCGCCCCTCCTGTAATGACCGAAGCGTCGTGTCGCGATCGTCCGGCCCGCGAGCGGCCACGGGGGGCCGTTGCCGCTGGAATTTCTGCGAATCGGTACCGTATCTTGCTACAGGTTCGAACCTTCCATCCATCCGCACGCGCCGCCCAGGCGTAACGAGGAGAGTGAGTTCCATGTCCGCATCCTTTCGCACCCGGTTCGCCTACGCGCTGGTGGCCGTGACGTCGCTCGTGCTCGGCGTGCTGCTGGCGTCGAATCTCGGCTGGACGCCGGGCACGCTTGCCCAGCAGGGGGATGCTCCCGTCCCCGCCAAGCAGGTCGAGGCGCTGGAGGAGACCAGCAACGCCTTCATCTCGATCTCGCGGCAGATCACGCCCGCGGTCGTCAGCATCCAGTCCGAGCGGCTGCAGACGGCGCAGGCACCGGACGTCGAGGTTCCCGCGCCGTTCGAGGACTTCTTTCAGTTCCGCGGGCCGCAGAACCAGACGCCGATGCCGCAGACCGCCGGCGGAACCGGCTTCGTGGTCCGGCCGGACGGCTACATCCTGACGAACAACCACGTGGTGGAGGCGGCCGAGCACATCCGGGTCGAGCTGCCGGACAAGCGCCAGTTCCCCGCGCGCGTGGTCGGCCGTGATCCCACCACGGACATCGCGGTGCTCAAGATCGAGGCCGAGGGGCTGGCGGCGGCGACGCTCGGCGACTCGGACGACGTGCAGATCGGGGAGTGGGTGCTGGCGATCGGGAATCCCGGCTTTGGCGGCAGCCAGGGTCTCAACTTCACCGTGACGGCAGGCATCGTGAGCGCGCGCGGCCGCAGCCTCAACCTGATCAGCTCGCGCAACGAGAACCCGTACGCGATCGAGGACTTCATCCAGACCGACGCCGCGATCAATCCCGGCAACAGCGGCGGGCCTTTGGTCAACATCCGTGGCGAGGTGATCGGGATCAACACGGCCATCGCCACCCGCAGCGGCTTCTATCAGGGCTACGGCTTCGCCATCCCGACGAATCTGGCGCGGCCAGCCATGGAGGCGATCATCCGCACCGGGCACGTCGAGCGGGCGGTGCTCGGCATCCAGATCAAGGCCATGGACCAGGGCTTCGCGGAAGCGGCAGGGCTGGACCGCGTCACCGGAGTGTTCGTCGACGGCTTCGCCGAGATCCCGCAGAATCCCGCGCGCGAGGCCGGGCTCCAGCCGCGCGACGTGATCCTCACCGTGGAGGGCCAGGATGTGAGGAGCACGGCTGACCTCCAGCAGAAGATCGCCTTCCGCAAGCCTGGCGACACGGTGAAGCTCGGCCTCTGGCGCGACGGCGACCGCGAGGAGGTGGAGGTGCGCCTCGCGCGGCGGCCCGATGCTCCCGAGGAGGAGGAAGAGAGCCGCGCGGCGATGACCACCAACAAGCTGGGAATGGAGGTGCGGGAGCTGACCCCGGCCGACGTCCAGTCGCTCGAGCTCGACAACGCCGAGGGCGTGATCGTCTCGCAGGTGCGACCGTTCAGCCCCGCGTGGGACACGTTCCCGCTGGCGTCTCGCGTGCCCGTGATCATCACCGAGATCGGCGGCAAACGCATCCGCAACCTGCAGGACTACCAGCAGGTGGTGGACGCGCTGAAGCCCGGCCAGACCGTCTACGTGAAGCGCAAGCTCCGCGACGGCGACGGCATCCGCGAGACCTACGCGACGCTCAAGATCCCCGAGTGAGCGTGACGTCCGGGGGCCCGCGCGCGTTGACCGGCGGCGGGTCCCCGGGCTACCTTGCCGCGACCGGGAGGAGTCGACCGGCGCGGCAGTCCCGCCGCGGCACGACGGCCCTCCCCCGCGAGAGTGGTGGAACTGGCAGACACGCGAGACTTAGGATCTCGTGGCCTCGCGCCATGGGGGTTCGAGTCCCCCCTCTCGCACCAGCTTCCCGCTCGAGGCTGACGGGGGCGCGCGGGGCGCTTCCGCGGCCTCCCTTCCGCCTGCCCCAGGCGGGCCGTCCGACTCCGGGAACGCCCGCTCCGCGACCGACGTCCCACGCCGCCACGCCGGAACCGCATGGCCCCTGAGCTCGACACATTGCCAGCCCCGCCTCCGGTAGCGACGGACCCCGACCTCCAGGTGGGCGTCGAGGATCTCGCCCGCTGGCGCAGACGCCTTACCGTGTCCATCGGGCCCGAGCGCGTGCGACGCGAGCGGGAGCGCTTCGTCCGCGAGTATGGCCGGAGCGTCCGCGTTCCCGGGTTTCGACCAGGCCGCGCGCCCGGCGAGGTGGTCCGCAAGCGCTTCGGCTCGAAGATCGAGGAGGATCTGGTCCGGCACCTGCTTCGGGAAGGTCTGCACCAGGCCCTGGACGGCCGTGGTCTCGACCCCATCTCCGCTCCCGAAGTACACGAGCTCGATCTGGACGAGAGCGACAGGTTCCGTGTCGTGGCCGAGCTGGACGTGCGGCCGGAGCCGGCGCTCGCGCGCCTGTCGGGCTTCCGGATCGAGGTAGAGGAGAAGCCTCTCGCCCCGGACGCGGTCGAGCGCGTGCTGGAGCGGCTGGGGGAAGAGCGGGCACGCGTTCAGCCGGTGGAACGCCCCGCTGCCCGCGGCGACTCGGTCCTGGTGGACGTGGAGGCGGCGGACGGGGGGTCCGGAGGAACTGAGGGGCACGAGGTGATCCCCGGCTCGGGGCGGTCGCCGGCCGAGCTGGAGGGCGTGATCGAAGGGACTCGCGCCGGGGAAGAGCGGGAGGTGCAGGCTGGGGACCGCCGCTGGCGCGTGCGCGTGCGGGAGGTCCGGGAACGCATTCTCCCGGAGCTCGATGACCGCTTCGCCACCGAGGTGTCGAGCTCCCCCACTCTTTCCCACCTGCGCGAGCGCGTGGCGGAGAACCTGCGGGCGGAAGCGGCGGCGCAGGCGCACGGCGAGGCGCGCGATCGGCTCCTGGACGCCATCGGCGACGCGAACCGCGTCGAGGTCCCCGAATCGATGGTCGCGCGCTACGTGGACCGGCTGCTGGGACGGGGAGAGACCGCGCGCGGCCTGGACCCCGCGCCACAGCACGCGCATGTCCACCCCGCGCCTCGGGTCCAGGCGGCGTCCCATGCCCACCCCGGGCATGCGGGGCCCGTGGAGCACGACGACCCCGGTCTAGCGCACGATCCCGAGCCGGGCGCGGAGAACGACGGGCGCGCATCCCGTGAGGCGGAGATCACGCGCATGCTGCGGCCGGCCGCCGAGCGCACCCTCCGGCGGCTGCTGATCGTCGAAGCGCTGGCGCGGCGCGAGGGGCTCGACCCCACGGAGGAGCAGTTGCAGGACTACCTCCGCGAGCGGGCGGATCCCGATCATCCCTACGAGGAGACGCGCCGGTCGCTCGAGCAGGCGGGCCGGATGGATGAGCTGCGCGCGCACCTCCGCACCGAGAACGTATTCCGTTTTCTCGAATCGCAGTCCTCCCCGGGCACCGCCGCCGGCTCGCACCGAGAGCCGGCGTCCTGAAAGGAGTCTTCGCATGCCGTTGATCCCGATGGTTGTCGAGAAGACCGGCCGCGGCGAGCGCGCGTACGACATCTATTCGCGCCTGCTCAAGGACCGGATCATCTTCCTGGGTTCGCCCATCAACGACGACGTCGCGAACCTGATCATCGCGCAGCTGCTGTTCCTCGAGGCGGAGTCGCCCGAGCGCGACATCTACCTGTACATCAACAGCCCCGGAGGGGTCGCGTCCGCGGGGCTGGCGATCTACGACACCATGCGCTTCATCGAGCCCGACGTGTGCACCTACTGCATGGGGATGAGCGCCAGCGCCGCCGCGCTGATCCTCGCAGCGGGAGCGCGGGGCAAGCGCTCGGCCCTGCCCCACTCGCGGGTCATGATCCACCAGCCGCTCGGCGGCGCCCAGGGCCAGGCCTCGGACATCGAGATCCAGGCCCGGGAGATCCTCACGCTGCGCGAGCACCTCAACGAGATCCTGTCCCGCCACACGGGCAAGGACATCAAGAAGATCGCGCAGGATACCGACCGCAACTTCTGGATGTCGGCCGAAGAGGCGCTGGCCTACGGCATGATCGACACGGTGCTCGCGCGGCGCGAGGAAGCGCCGACGCCCGCACTCGTGCCCTGACCCGCACGGACACCCCTTCCACCGGGAGCGCATCGATGGCGAACGGCTACGAGAGCAGGGGCCGGGGCGGCGGAGGCGGCGGCGGGGACGACCTGCGCTGCTCGTTCTGCGGGAAGAGCAAGGACCACGTCCAGAAGTTCATCTCCGGACCGTCGGTCTACATTTGCAACGAATGCATCAAGCTCTGCAACGAGATCCTCCAGGAGGAATCGCTCAAGGGCAAGACCGCCCCGATCCAGGACATCCCGAACCCGCAGGAAATCAAGGCCTTCCTGGACCAGTACGTGATCGGGCAGGATCATGCCAAGAAGAACCTCGCCGTGGCGGTCTACAACCATTACAAGCGCATCAGCGCGGAGGGGACCGACGACGTCGAGATCGAAAAGTCCAACATCCTGCTGATCGGGCCGACCGGCGTAGGCAAGACCCTCCTCGCCCAGACCCTCGCGCGGTTCCTGAAGGTCCCCTTCGCGATCGCCGACGCGACGACGCTGACGGAGGCTGGCTACGTCGGCGAGGACGTGGAGAACATCATCGTGCGGCTGCTCCAGGCGGCGAACTACAACGTGCCGGAGGTGGAGCGGGGGATCGTCTTCATCGACGAGCTGGACAAGATCGCCCGCAAGGGCGAGAACCCGTCGATCACGCGCGACGTCTCGGGCGAGGGCGTGCAGCAGGCGTTGCTCAAGCTGCTCGAGGGAACCGTGGCCTCGGTTCCGCCTCAGGGGGGGCGCAAGCATCCCCAGCAGGAATACATCCAGGTCAACACGCGGAACATCCTGTTCATCTGCGGCGGCGCGTTCGACGGCCTGGAACGGATCATCCAGCGACGCACCGACACGACGCGGATCGGCTACAACACGCGGGGGCCGCGCACCTCGACCTCCAGCGCGCATACGCTTCGCCAGGTGGAGCCTGAGGACCTCCTGCAGTTCGGGCTCATCCCCGAGCTGGTGGGACGACTGCCGGTCATGGCCACCCTCGACGACCTGGACCTGGAGGCGCTCGTGGGCATCCTGCTGCGGCCCAAGAACGCGCTCCTGAAGCAGTACCAGAAGCTGATGCAGATGGAGTCGGTCGCGCTGACCTTCGACGACGGCGCGGTCAGCGCCATCGCACGCCGCTCGCAGGCCCGCAAGACCGGTGCGCGCGGGCTGCGCGCGGTCGTCGAGGAGACGATGCTCGACATCATGTTCGACATCCCCACCCGCGAGGACGTGGAGGAGATCGTCGTGACGCGCGAGACCGTTGAGGATCGGAAACCCCCGCTGTACGTGCTGCGCAGTGAGTCGCGGAAGAAAAGGGAAGCCTGAGGGGGGCGCCCCGCCGCGGAAGCCGCGTGCGGGCCGCCGCTCCACCTCCGGAACGACGCCCCCCCGCGTGACGCGCACCGCGGGCCGATCCGCCCATCATCGGAAGCGCCGCTCTCCGTCCCGCGTCGACCCCGGCAGCCTGCCTCTCGTCCCGCTTCGTGACCTGGTCGTCTACCCGTACATGGTGGTCCCGCTGCTCGTGGGCCGGGAGAGCTCCATCCGCGCGCTCGAGGCGGCGATGGTGGAGGAGAAGCTCCTGGGGCTGGTGACGCAGCGCGACGCCGCCGTCGATCAGCCGGGCGCCAAGGATCTCTACGACCTGGGCACGACCGCGCGCATCCTCCAGATGATGCGGTTGCCGAACGGCACGGTGAAGGTGCTTGTCGAGGGCGTGGAGCGCATTCGGATGAAGCGCATGCTCTCGGGCAGGGCGTTCCCGCGTCTCACGTACGCCCGCTCCCCGCTGGACCCGGGCGGCTCCGTGGGACGCACCCTCGAGGCCGTGAGCCGGCGCGCGCTCGCGCTCTTCGAGGACTATGTGGCGCTGCACAAGCGCATCCCTGACGAGATCACCGGCACGGTCCAGTCGCTGCCGGATCGCGAGCGGCTCGCCTACGGCATCGCGAGCCACCTGATGGTGACGCCGGCCCAGAAGATCGTGCTCTACGCCCACGACTCGCTGGAAGGCTTCTTCCGCGAGATGGGTGCGCTCCTCACGCACGAGGTGGAGATCCTCAAGCTCGAGCAGAAGCTCGAGGACGAGGTGAAGGAGCAGGTGCTGAAGAACCAGAAGGAGTTCTACCTGCAGGAGCAGCTCAAGGCGATCCACCGCGAGCTGGGCGGGGGCGAGGAGGCCCCCGAGGAGATCCGGGAGCTGCAGCAGGCGCTTCGGAAAGCGTCGCTTCCGCCCGACGCGCGCAAGCGGGCACAGGCCGAGATGAAGAAGCTGGTGCTGATGCCGTCTCTCTCGCCCGAGGCGGCGGTGGTGCGCAACTACTTGGACTGGATCCTCCATCTCCCCTGGAAGAAGAAGACGCGGGACTCGCTGGACGTCGAGGCCGTCGCCCGCGTGCTGGACGAGGATCATTACGGGCTCGACAAGGTCAAGGAGCGCGTGCTCGAATACATCGCCGTGCTCAAGCTGGTGGGCCACATGAAGGGGCCGATCCTCTGCCTCGTGGGCCCGCCAGGCGTCGGCAAGACATCGCTCGCGCGTTCCATCGCCCGGGCGCTCGGGCGCCGGTTCGCGCGCATCTCGCTCGGCGGAATCCGCGACGAGGCCGAGGTCCGCGGTCACCGGCGCACCTACATCGGCGCGCTGCCGGGGCGCATCCTGCAGGGGATGCGCAAGGCCGGCACGGTGAATCCGGTGATGCTCCTGGACGAGATCGACAAGCTCGCGAGCGACTTCCGCGGCGATCCCGCAGCCGCGCTCCTCGAGGTGCTCGACCCGGAGCAGAACCGGACGTTCAGCGACCACTACCTCGAGCTCGAGTACGACCTCTCCCAGGTGCTCTTCCTGGCGACGGGAAACATCCTGCACACGCTCCCGCCCGCGCTGAGGGATCGCATGGAGACGATCCAGCTCCCGAGCTACCTGCCGGTGGAGAAGCGCCAGATCGCGCGCCGCTTCCTGGTGCCCAAGCAGCTGACCGCGCACGGGCTCACCGCCGATCGGCTGCGGCTGAGCGACGGGGCGCTCGATCGCCTCATCGGGGAGTACACGCGCGAATCGGGGGTCCGCAACCTGGAGCGACTGATCTCGGCCATCTGCCGGAAGGTCGCACGCCAGGTGGCCGGAGACCCCGACCGGACCTTCCACGTGCTTGCCCGCGACCTTCCGGGACTCCTCAAGGCGCCCCCCTTCGCGGACACCGAGCTGGAAAGGGAGCACATGCCCGGGCTCGCGACTGGGCTGGCCTGGACCGAGGTCGGCGGCGACATCCTGCACGTCGAGGTTGCCGTCGTGCCCGGCCGCGGGATCCTCAGCATCACGGGCCAGCTCGGCGACGTGATGAAGGAGTCGGCATCGGCCGCGCTGTCCTACACGCGGTCGCGGGCGGGCGCGCTGGGCCTGCCTCCCGACTTCTACCGGCACGTCGACGTGCACGTCCACGTCCCTCAGGGAGCGATTCCCAAGGACGGGCCTTCCGCCGGCATCACGATCGCCGTGGGGCTGATCTCGGCGCTGACGCACCAGCCGACGCGTCCGAAGGTGGCCATGACGGGCGAGATCACGCTGCGCGGCCGGGTGCTGCCGGTCGGCGGCCTCAGCGAGAAGGCGGTGGCGGCGCTGCGAGCAGGGGTGCAGACGATCCTGGTGCCGCGGGCCAACCGGAAGGACCTGGACGACCTGCTGCCCGAGGTCCGCGAGGGATTGTCGATCCGGCTGGTGGGGTCGATGGACGAGGTGTTGCGGCTCGCCTTCCGGGGCGGTACGCCACGCAGGCCGGAATCGCTGCCGATCGTCACGTCGGTGCCATCCCCCGTCTTGGACTACGCCCACTGAGAGGCCGGCACGGACCTCGCGCTCCATGCGTCCCCGAAGACTGAAGGTAGAGCAGGCGAGCTTCGTCCGCAGCGTGACCCGGCTCGAGGACCGGCCGCTGCCCAGGCTGCCCGAGATCGCGTTCAGTGGGCGCTCGAACGTCGGGAAGTCGTCGCTCCTGAACGTGCTGCTGGGGCGGCGTAGTCTCGCGCTCACGAGCTCGCGGCCGGGCAAGACGCAGACCCTCAACTTCTTCAACGTCGGCGAGACGTGCTACTTCGTGGACCTTCCGGGGTACGGCTACGCGAAGGCTCCCGCGAAGGTGCGTCGCGCGTGGCGCCCCATGATCGAGGGATACCTGCGCGGCAGCTCACAGCTGCGGGGGGTGATCCAGCTGCTCGACGTCCGCCACCCTCCCGGCGAGCTGGATCGCGCGATGCTCCGGTTCCTGTCGGAGACGGGTCTGCCCACCCTCCTGGTGCTGACCAAGGTCGACAAGCTCGGCGCGAACGAGCGCATGCGCCGGATGGAGGAGATGCGAACGACGGCTGGCATCGAAGACGAGGAGCAGGTGGTGCCCTTCTCGGCTGTGACCCGCGAGGGACGGGAGGACGTGCTGCGCGCCATCGACGAGCTCGTCGGTGCCCGAGCGGCCCGGCCGGCCGCCAGCGTCGCATGAGTGCCGAACCGTGCGGAGGAGGCGGGACCCGCGAGCCCGCCTGGGCGCGGCGCCTGCGGCGGCTGGCGTGGTGCGTCAC
>JACCXV010000426.1 GCA_013696835.1 Gemmatimonadota bacterium
GCATTGCACTGCACGACGTCGCACGAGGCCACCCACTCCCTCCAGCGCGGCAGCGGCCGAGGGTAGCGCAAACCGCCGCGGGCCCTGCCCAGCAGCAGGCTGTGGAGGTCGGCGTAGATCGGACCGCGGAACGAGCGCCGGAGGCGCTTCAGCGTGGAGAGCGTGAGCTCGTTGCCGGCCACGAAGTTCACGTACAGGACGTCCACCTCCCGCAGAGCCGGCTCCAGCTCCTCGAGAGCGAGCGGGGGCACGCCTCCCGTCAGGGTCTCGCGGCGCCGGTCGGGACTCGTGTAGTGGAGCTCGACGCGGTTCTGCGGCTGGTCGGCCGGCACGAGGAAACGCGTATCCACGCCAAGAGCGGCGAGCTCCGCCCGGACGAAGGCGCGCGCGTCGCCCCCAACCTTGAGCACGGGGACCACGAAGCTCGGGTGCGGCGCAAGGGCTGCCAGGGCGTGCAGGCCGTGTGTGATGCCTCCCAGGCTTTCAACGGGCTTCCCCTCGAACGGGAGGATGCGGTCCAGGACCACCGTGCCGACGACCCCCAGCACGCGGTCCGTTCCAGGCACGGAGTCGGCGGTCCCCGTCACGCCCCGTTCACGCCCCCCCTCCCGAGCCGCAAGGTTTCCAGCGAAGCACCGAGCACGCCCGCGACGGTGAGCGCGTGCATGCATTCGAGATCGAAGGGACACTCGTTCCTCACGCACGGACTGCAGAAGAGGAGCTCCCGCAGCACGCGGCTGCGGGCCCCGCGCGGAGCCGTCACGCGCTCGTCCGCGGCCCCGCAGAGGTCGAGGAGGGGGGTCCCGAGCGCCGCCGCCAGGTGCATCGGGCCCGTGTCGTTGGTGACCATGAGGTCCACTCGGCGCAGCACCGCCATGAGCGACTTCACGGTCGTCCGGCCGGCGAGCGACGCCGCGCCGGTCACACCGGCCGCGACGCGCGCGGGAAGGTCGCCCTCGCGCGCGCCGCCCAGGACCACGACCCGGGCATCTACCGCCTCGCGCAGCGCGCTTCCGAGAGCCACGAACCGCTGCGCTGGCCACCGCCGGGCGGGCCCGTTCGCGCCAGGATTGAGCGCCACGAAGGGACCCCTTCCCCCGGCCTCCTCGAGGAGCCGCGCCGCGGCACGCTCCGCCGCATGCGGGACGTGTAGCGGATAGAGCTCCGGAACCGGACAGCCGAGCACGTGCTCCACGAGCTCCGCGTAGTCGCGCGAGCGATGGTAGCGGGGATCGTAGTGTGCGGGAACGCGCAGCGGAAAGGGCGGCGCCTGGCGGCGCGGCAGGACGTCCGTGAGCAGCGCTGAGCGCCCGTCTGTGGCGCGCCCCACGCGCCGGGGAACGCCGGCCAGCCGCAGAACGAGAGCGGAGGAGAACGATGCGGGGCAGACGATCCCCACGTCCTGCGAACCGGCGATGGCGCGGCCCACCTCCCAGGCCTGCAACGCTCGCCGCGCCCGGGGGTCCACGGGTGAGAGCGTCACGCCGTCGAGGCCCTCGTAGACCGGATGGACGTAAGGGGGCGCCAGCACTGTCAGCCGCACACCTGGCGCACGGGCGAGCGCAGCCACCGACGGCAAGGCCATGACCGCGTCACCGATCCAGTTCGGAGCGCGCAGGAGGATCCTCAGCAGAACCCTCTCGACGGCTCTGCGGTTCGCATCCGTCAGTCCGTTTGCAGGACCGCCAGGAACGCCTCCTGCGGGATCTCCACGGAGCCCACCTGCTTCATGCGTCGCTTCCCCTCCTTCTGCTTCTCCAGGAGCTTCCGCTTGCGCGTGATGTCGCCGCCGTAGCACTTCGCGGTGACGTTCTTGCGCAGCGGCCGGACCGTCTCGCGAGAGATGACCTTGCTGCCGATCGCCGCCTGGATGACGACCTCGTAGAGCTGGCGCGGGATCAGGCCCTTGAGCTTCTCCGCCATGCGCTTCCCCCACTCGTACGCGTGGTCCCGGTGCAGGATCGTCGAGAGCGCATCCAGGGAATCGCCGTTGATGAGGATGTCGAGCTTCACCAGGTCGGAAGGGCGGTAGTCGAGGAACTCGTAGTCGAACGAGGCGTAGCCGCGGCTGGTGGACTTCAGCTTGTCGAAGAAGTCGAGGATGATCTCGGCCAGCGGCAGCTCGTAGAGGATCTCGACGCGCGTGGGATCCAGGTACTTCATCTCGGTGTGCACGCCCCGCCGCTCCTGGCAGAGCTTCATCACGCCCCCGATGTACTCGGTGGGGAGCACGATCGTGGATCGCACGATCGGCTCCTCGATGCGCTCGATCTCAACGGCGGGGGGGAGCTCGGTGGGGTTTTCGATGCACACCATCGGCTTGCCCTGGCGATACACGTGGTACTCCACGCTTGGAACGGTGGTGATCAGGTCGAGGTCGAACTCGCGCTCGAGCCTCTCCTGCACGATCTCCATGTGCAGCATGCCGAGGAAGCCGCAGCGGAAGCCGAATCCGAGCGCTCCCGAGGTCTCGGGCTCGTAGCTCAGCGCGGCATCGTTCAGCTGCAGCCGCTCGAGCGCGTCGCGCAGGTCCGGGTACTGCTCGGTGTCGGTCGGATAGAGGCCGCTGAAGACCATCGGCTTCACCTCGCGATAGCCGGGCAGCGGCTCGGCGGCGGGGCGGCGCGTGTCGGTGATGGTGTCTCCCGCACGCGCATCGGCGACGCGTCGAATCGAGGCCACCACGTAACCCACCTCGCCCACGCCGAGGGACGCCGAGGGCTTCATGCCGAGCCGCAAACGACCCACCTCCGTGACCTCGTGGCGCGCGCCGCTCGAGAAGAACGTGATCTGCTGCCCCGCCCGGACCGAGCCGTCCACGACCCGGATGTAGGGAATCGCGCCCCTGTACTTGTCGAAGGACGAGTCGAAGATGAGCGCGCGGAGGGGAGCGTCCGGCCGGCCGGAGGGGGCGGGGATGCGCTCCACGATCGCTTCCAGGATCTGCGGGACGCCCACGCCCTCGCGAGCGGAGGCGCGCAGCACCTCGTCATCCCGCACGCCGATCAGCTCGACGAGGTCCAGCACGACGCGCTCCACCTCTGCGCTCGGCATGTCGATCTTGTTCACGACCGGGATCACGACGAGGTCGTTCTCGAGTGCGAGGTACAGGTTCGAGAGCGTCTGCGCCTCGATGCCCTGGGTGGCGTCCACGACGAGCAGCGCCCCCTCGCAGGCTGCGAGGCTGCGGCTCACCTCGTACGAGAAGTCCACGTGCCCCGGCGTGTCGATCAGGTTCAGCGCGTAGGTCGCCTCCGGGCGGCGGTACGCCATCGTGATCGCGTGCGCCTTGATCGTGATGCCCCGCTCGCGCTCGAGGTCCATGCTGTCGAGGACCTGCTCCTTCATCTCGCGCTTGTCGAGCGTACCCGTGGCCTCGAGGAGGCGGTCGGCGAGCGTGGACTTCCCGTGATCGATGTGGGCGATGATGCAGAAATTGCGGATGAGGCGGGGATCCATGGGGAGGTCAATCTAATCCAAAGAGGCCGCGGATCGTCGCGGCATCGGTCAGGCCCCCGGCGCTGGCTGACGCCCGAAGAAGCGCACCGCCTCCTCGACCGTGTCCAGACGGCGCTCCACGGCGCCGGCGGAGGCGTCGCATGCTGCGTGCGGACCTGGCCGTGACCGGCCTTCCCTGCGGCCCCGCCACGCCTACCACGCGATCCCGTAGTCGTCGCCGAAGTCGCTGGAGCCGCCCCACAGGGTCCCGTGCTGCCGGTCGAAGAAGATCGCGTTGATGGGCCCCGACGTTCGTGGCGCCAGATCCAGCTCGTAGCCCATCCCCTGCAGCTCCTGCCGCACCCATTCCGGAACCGCCTCGTGAAGCGTCAGACGGCCCGGCAGAGACTCGTGGCTGCCGAACGAGCTGCGCATCTGATAGCTGGTGATGTTCGGGGCCTCGACCGCCTGCTGCACGGTCATGCCGAACTCGACGACGTTCAGGAAGAACTGCAGCAGGTTCTGGTCCTGCGCGTCGCCGCCCTGTACGGCGAAGGAGAGGAACGGCCGGCCGTCCTTCAGGGCGAGCCCGGGGGTGAGGGTCGCGCGCGGGCGCTTTCCCGGCACGAGCACGTTGAAGGGATTCTCGGCCTCGTCGAGGACGAAGCTCTGCATCCGCTGGCTCATCCCGATGCCCGTCTCGCCCGCGATGACCGCGGGGATCCAGCCTCCGCTGGGCGTGACGGAAACCACCCACCCCTCCTCGTCCGCCGCCTGGATCGAGGTGGTTCCTCTGAAGAAGGCGTCGGTCGATGCGCGCGCCTCGCCCCCGGCGGGTCGCGCGGGCCGCGGCGCAGCGTCGGGCCAGTTCTCCAGCAGCTCAAGATGGGGATTCGTGCGCTTCATGAACGGATACGGATCGCCCGGACCTATCTCGGGGTCGTTCCGATCGGGGTCGATGAGCTCGGCCCGTTCCCTGGCGTATTCCTTGGACAGCAGTCCCTCGAGAGGCTCCTCGGGCGGGAAGTAGGGGTCACCGTAGTAGAAATCGCGGTCGGCGAAGGCGAGGCTCATCGCCTGGTACAGGGTGTGGATGTACCGGGCGCTGTTGTAGCCCATCGACGCCAGATCCAGGCCTTCGAGAATGTTCAGCGCCTGCAGCATCACGGGGCCCTGGACCCAGCTCGTCAGCTTGTAGACTTCGATCCCCTTGTAGGTCGTCATCACCGGCTCCTCGATCCGCACCTTCCAGTTGGCGAGATCCTCGAGGGTGATGAGGCCACCCTCCGCACGCGAGCCCGCGACGAACGCCTCGGCGATGTCCCCCCTGTAGAAGCGCTCGTACGCCGCGTAGATCGCTTCCTTGCGGCTGCTCCCGCGTTCGAGCGCGTGTTGCTCGGCCTCGACGAGCTTGCGCAGGGTCGCCGCCAGATCGGGCTGCCGAAGGATCTCCCCGGGGAGCGGCGCTTCGCGGCCGTTTCCGCGATGCGGAAGGAGGACCTTCGCGGAGTGCGTCCACTCCTTGATCCGATCCTTGGCTCGCTCGATGCCGTCGGCCGCCTCCTGCTCGATCGGATAGCCGTCGGCCATGTCGATGGCCGGTGCGAGGACGTCGCCGAGGCTCAACCGCCCGTACTCGGCCAGCATGACCAGCAGCCCGCCGGGCGTCCCCGGCGTCACCGCTGCGAGCGCGCCGTATTCCGGCGGATGGTCCATGCCCCGCTCGCGAAAGAACGCGGGAACCGCGCCTGTAGGGGCCACCCCCAGAGCGTTGATTCCACGCACCTTCCCGGCGCGGGGATCGTAGATCAGGGCCTGGGTCTCGCCGCCCCAGCTCAACACGTCCCACATCGTGGCGACGGCCGCGAGCATCGCGCAGGAAGCGTCGACGGCGTTGCCGCCCTTCTCGAACATCATCGCCCCGGCGGTCGCCCCCAGCGGCTTGCCGGTGATGGCCACCCAGTGACGACCGTGCAGCACGGGCTTTGCCGTGCGCTGGGCGGCGAGCTCCGGCGGCCGCAGGAGAGCCACGCAGAGCGCCAGCAGAGCCCACCCGAAGCCGCGGTACCTCGGCGGAACGACGATCATGGGTCCTCCACGGCAGGAGAGACGACCGGGCACCGGATGAGACGCTCGCCCGAGCGGGCGGACTTGAGATGGGTTCCTGGCGCGGACTGAAGATGGGTTCCCGGCACTGATTGCACCTACAGCAGGCTCGCTGGATCGCGGTCCAGCGTGAGCTGCGTGCCGCGCGGCGCCTTCCACCGCGTGGCCAGCCGCTGAAGCGCGGCCTCGAGCAGCGCGGGCCGCGTGGATTTCAGGAGCAGGTGCCAGCGGAAGCGACCCCGCAGCTGGGCCAGCGGCGCCTCGGAGGGGCCCACGGAGGTCAGCCTGTCGCCGAAGCCGTGCTCGCGCACGAATGCGTCCACGTCGCGGGCGAGGGCGCCGGCCGCCTCCGCGACGCGCCGTTCCTCCTCCCCCGAAACCACGCAGGCGGCGAGCTTCACCGCGGGCGGATAGCCGGCCTCGAACCGGCCCGCGACCTCCGTCCGATAGAAGGTGCGGTAGTCGTGCGCGGCCGCCGCGCGGATGGCTGCGTGCTCCGGAAGACGGCTCTGCACGAGCACCCGGCCCGGTCTCTGGCCCCGGCCCGAGCGCCCCGCCACCTGGGCAAGCAGCTGGAACGTCCGCTCGGCCGAGCGGAAATCGGGCACGTTCAGTCCCGTGTCGGCGGACACCACCACCACCAGCGAGAGACCCGGAAAGTCGTGGCCCTTGGCTACCATCTGGGTCCCCACCAGGATGTCGATGTCTCCCCGCTCCATGGACTCGACCAGCCGCGCATGGGCGCCCCGGCGCCCAGTTGTGTCGTGGTCCATTCGCGCCACCCGCGCCTGCGGAAGGAGCTCCCGCACGAGCTCCTCGACCTGCTGCGTGCCATGCCCCTGCCCACCCACATCGACGCCGCCGCAGGCGCCGCATCCCTCCGGCACGCCCTCGCGGTAGTCGCAGTAATGGCAGCGCAGGTCGGCAGCGGCGCGCGTGCCGCGCGGACGGTGGAGGGTCAGCGTGATCCGGCAGTTGGGGCAGCCCAGCGTCGCCCCGCAGTCACGGCATTGCAGGAACGACGAGAAGCCTCGGCGGTTCTGCAGCAGGAGCGCCTGCTCGCCGCGGGCAAGCGTCTCAGCCAACGCCTCGCGCACGGGCAGGGACAGGATGCGCTCCTCGGGTCTCCTGCCGCGCATGTCGACGACCTCGACGCCCGGCAGGGGCCGGTCGCCCACGCGGCTGGGCAGTTCGAGGAGCTCCACCTTCCCCGACTGGGCGTTCGCGTAGGACTCCAGCGCCGGCGTTGCGGAGCCGAGCACCAGCAGCGCGTCCTCGAGCCTGGCGCGGAC
>JACCXV010000022.1 GCA_013696835.1 Gemmatimonadota bacterium
CGAGGGCCAGGCACCGCGCCCCGCACGTCCATCCCGGCCCCGTGAGGGCCGCGCGGAGCTTCGCGGTCGCCTGCTTCACCGCGAAGCCCGCAGGGTCCGACGCACCCGACCATGGGCGCTCGGCGCCCGTTAAAGGTGGCACCGCGCGCACCCGCACGCCGAGCATGCGCAGGATGTCGAGCCGCCGTGGAGAGCTCGATGCCAGCACGACCTCCAGCTCTCCGTCTCGGGGAGCGCCAGGATCGAAGCTTCGATCGCGCGCGCTCACCGGTCGCGCACGCTCACCGTCGCGTTCACCGGTCGAGCACGAAGGTGGCGGGGCCGTCGTTGACGAGCCGTACGCGCATCTCCGCGCCGAAACGTCCCTCGAAGACCGCGGGGTGCCGTTCGCGCATGCGTGAGACGAGGCCCTCGTAGAGCGGTCGGGCGGCGTCCGCGGCGGCGGCGGCGGCGAAATCGGGCCGACGCCCCTTCTGCAGCCCCGCCAGCAGCGTGAACTGGCTTACGACGAGGATCTCGCCACCGATCTCCATCACCGAACGATCGAAGCCTCCGGAAGGCCCGAAGACCCGCAGCCCAAGAACCTTCTCCGCCACCCAGGCGAGGTCCTCGTCGAGCTCGCCCCCCGCAAAGCCGACAAGAACCAGCAGGCCGGGTCCGATGCGCGCGATCTCGACGTCGCCCGCCGACCCACCGATCGACACCCCGGCTTCCCGCACGCGCTGGAGGACGACGCGCATCCGCGTGGTCAGCCGTTAATGGGGGCGTCCTGCGGCGGACGCACACGCGCGTCCCCGCGCCGGACGGCCTGCGCGCGCCGGTGACCGGCTCACTCGATGGTGACGCTCTTGGCGAGGTTGCGCGGCCGGTCCACGTCGCACCCGCGGAGCACGGCGATGTGATAGGCGAGCAGCTGCAGGGGAACGGCGGTGAGGACCGGCGTCAGCATGTCGAGCGTCTGCGGAACGGTGAAGATGTGGTCCGCGAGGTTGCGGATCTCGCCGTCCACGTCGTTGGCTATGGCGATGATGCGCCCGCGACGCGCCTTCACCTCCTGAATGTTCGACAGAACCTTCTTGTAGACGCCGTCGCGGATGGCGAGCACCACCACGGGCATGTTCTCGTCGATCAGCGCGATCGGCCCGTGCTTCATCTCCGCGGCCGGGTAGCCCTCGGCGTGGATGTAGGAGATCTCCTTCAGCTTGAGCGCCCCTTCGAGGGCGACGGGAAAGTTGTAGCCGCGGCCGAGGTACAGCGCGTTCGTGGCCTCGAAGTACAGGCGTGCCATCTCGCGCACCTCCTCCTCCTTGGCGAGGATCTGCGCGACCTGCTCCGGCAGCTCGTCCATCGCCATCGCGATCGTGCGCCCGCGCTCGGCGGAGAGGAGCCGCCGCCGTCCCAGGAACAGCGTGAAGAGCGCGAGCGTAAGGATCTGCGAGGTGAAGGCCTTGGTGGAGGCGACGCCGATCTCCGGCCCCGCGTGCAGGTAGATGCCGCCGTCCGCCTCGCGGGCGATCGTGGAGCCCACGACGTTGATGATCCCCAGCACCTTCGCGCCCTTCCGCTTCGCCTCGCGCATCGCCATCTGCGTGTCCGCCGTCTCGCCAGACTGGCTGATCCCGATCACGAGCGTGTGCGCGTCTACGACGGGGTTGCGATAGCGGAACTCGGAGGCGTACTCGACCTCCACCGGCAACCCCGTGCATTCCTCCAGCATGTACTCCCCGACCAAGGCGGCGTGCCACGAGGTGCCGCAGGCGGTGATCACGATCCGGTCGACCGCCGCCAGTTCCTTGCTCGTCAGGTTCAGCCCGCCGAGCCGAGCTGTTCCCTCGCCGCGCACGAGTCGGCCCCGCAGCGCGTTGCGCAGTGACTCCGGCTGCTCGTGGATCTCCTTGAGCATGAAGTGCTGGTACCCGCCCTTCTGAATCTCCTTCACGTCCCAGGAGATCTCGGCGATCGTCTTGTTCACGTGCGTGTTCTGCAGATCGGTCGTGCGGTAGCCGTCGCGCGTGATGACCGCGAGCTCGCCGTCCTCCAGGTAGACCACCCTGCGCGTGTGCCCGACCACCGCGGCGGCGTCCGAGGCGAGATACTGCGCACCGATCCCGACGCCGATCAGGAGCGGGCTCCCCATGCGCGCGGCCACGATGCGGTCGGGCTCGGCGCAGTGCACGACCGCCAGGCCGTACGTGCCCTCGACGCGCGTCAGCGCGGCGCGCACCGCGACCTCCAGGTCGCCGGCGTAGTGCTCCTCGATCAGGTGCGCCAGCACCTCGGTGTCCGTGCTGCTCTGGAATGCGTGACCTTCGGCGAGGAGCCGCTCCTTGAGAGCGGCGGCGTTCTCGATGATGCCGTTGTGCACGAGGGCGATTCTGCCGTCGCAGGAGAGGTGGGGATGCGCGTTGAGGCGGGTCGGCTCACCATGGGTCGCCCAGCGCGTGTGGGCGATGCCGAGGCTTCCGCTTGGCGGCGCCGATCCCACGGCGGCTTCGAGGAGCGACACCGACCCGGCCTCCTTGGCGACCTCGACGCCCTTGCCGTTCACGACGGCCAGGCCCGCCGAGTCGTATCCGCGGTACTCGAGTTTCCGCAGTCCCTCGAGGAGCACGGGGACGGCCTGGTCCGGGCCGACGTAGCCGATGATGCCGCACATGGGGATTCCTGGCGAAAAGGGTGGGCCGCGTCAGCCGGTGCCGAGCGCTGCGGCCGGCTCGTCCAGCGGCTCGAACGCTCGTCGGGCGCGCGCGACGAGATGTCGCGCTGCCGCCGCGGTGGGCGCCTCGGCGATGATGCGCACGATCGGCTCGGTTCCCGAGGCGCGCACGTGGAGCCACGCCCGGTCCGCGTGCCAGGCCAGGCGCAGGCCGTCCTGACGGTCGGCGACGGCACCGGGAAAGAGTCTCTCGAGCCGGGCATCCTCGGGCACCCGCACGCCTGTCCCGAGCCGCAGGCCATCCTTCACGATCGCGTACCGCGCCCGGCCCTCCGCCACCGCGGCCAGCGTAGCATCCCCGGCGGCGAGGAGCGAGAGCACCAGCGCGGCCGCGGAGCCGGCGTCGCGGGTGTGGTGGACGGCAGGGTAGATCACTCCCCCGTTCCCCTCACCGCCAATCGCGGCGCCCAATTCCAGCATTCGCTGTGCCACGTGGATCTCTCCCACCGGAGTGCGCACGAGCTCGGCGCCGCCGGCCTCGGCCGCGTCCTGTACCACCCGGCTGGTCGACAGGTTCGTGACCACGGGCCCGGGGCGGAACCGAAGCACCCGGCTCACGGCGAGGGCGAGCGTCAGGTCTTCTCCGATGGGCCGCCCGGCCCCGTCCACCAGCGCCAGCCTGTCGCCGTCGGGATCCACGGCCATGCCCAGGTCGGCCCCCGTCTCTCGGACACGCGCGCCCAGCTCGATCAGGTTTTCGGGCAGCGGCTCGGGGTCGCGCGGAAAGCGGCCCGTGGGCTCGACGTGCAACTCGACCACGATGCATCCCAGACTATCGAGCAGCGGCGACAGGAGCAGGGCGCCGACGCCGTGACAGGCGTCGAGCACGACCCGGAAGGCCCTGGAACGCACCGCGCCTGCGTCCACCTCAGGCGCCGCCAGGATACGCTCGACGTGGCGCTCCAGAAAGCCGTCGAGGCGCCCCGCCGCCCCCACCGCATCCCACGCCACCCGTGGTGGACCGCCCGCGCGGAAGAGGGCGAGCGTCTGCTCTCCCTCGGCGGGCGTCAGGAACATGCCGCGCGAGGATGCCAGCTTGGCCGCGTTCCACGCCGCCGGATTGTGGCTGGCGCTCACGACGAGCCCCCCCAACGCCCCCAGGGTCGTGACTGCCATGAGGCTCGTGGGCGTGGGCGAGAGCCCCAGGTCCACGACGTCGCACCCCACGGAAAGAAGGCCCGCCACTGCGGCGTCGCGAAGCATGGGCCCGGAGACGCGCGAGTCCCGCCCGACCACCACGGTGCGGCTGTCGCTCCCCTGGCGACTCGCCCGCTCGAGCAGCGCGTATCCATGCGAGGCCGCGAGCCTCGCCATCACTTCGGGGGTGAGCCCCGCGCCGATCCGCCCGCGCACGCCCGACACGCTGGCGACCAGGTCCTCTGCTGTGGCCGCCCCGGGCGGTGCGGCGCGGGTCATGCGTGGAAGGTACCGGGAAAGCTGGAGCCACCGAGCGGACTTGAACCGCTAACCTGCTGATTACGAATCAGCTGCTCTACCATTGAGCTACGGTGGCGGGAGCCGTCTAGGGTCTCGGCCGCAAGCAGGGGGTAGCATTCCGCCGCTGCGGCTCGCACAAGGAGTGTCAAACGTACCCCCTATATTTGTGCTTTACAAGGGCCTACGCCCTGTCTTACTTTGCCGCGCGTCGCATCCCACCGGGTGCTTTTGCAACGTTCGCGGGGGGACCGGAGTCGTGGGGAATGGAACCTTAACAAGGCTGCGTAACTACTAGGTAACCGCTGCCGGTCCGGCTTTGAGCAAGACTCGCAACGACCCATGCGAACCCTTCAATAGCAAGGCCATCCCATGAAGTATGCCGTCGAGGGAGATCGGATCACTCTGGATCTCACCTGGGAAGAGCTCGAGAAGATCCCCGGCGACCTGCCCGTTCAGTGGGAAGTCGGCACGGGGTACGTCATGCCCAACGACCCCGAAGTCCTGGCGAAGGTGAAGGACGCCGTGCGGCGGCCTCTCCAGCCCCGGGTGCGCGAAGCCCTGCGCTGAACCCCCGCGCTACAATCGCGAAAAAGGCCCCGCGCGCTCACGGGGCCTTTTTCGTTCTGGTTGTGGCATTGCTCCGTACGCTCGGCCGCCCGGGAGCCGCTCCCTAGCCCATGGACATCCTGGAACTGGGCTTCCTGCTTCCCCTGGTACCGCTCTTCCTCGCACCGCTGTTCCTGATCGGCGCCGTCTGGCTGGATCGTCGTCGAAGGGTCGGCCGCCCACGCCGCGGCACCCGCGACCGCCCGCCGCCTACCGCGCGCTGACTCGCCAGGGCCTTCCAAACGGCAGCAGGTCGCGGAGATCACGCTCCCAGCGGTCGATCTCCTGCTCCTCCCGCCGAAAACGCGTCTTGCCGTCCAGGTAGTAGCGCAGCCCGCTGGGCGTGATGCGCGCGGCGGGAGAGATCGCGCTTTCCGTACGCAGCCGCATCAGCTCGAGCAGTCCCAGGCCCTGGAGCGCGGCGAGCTGCCGCACCAGCGTCACGCGGTCGGTCGAAAAGACCTGCCCGAGGCGCTCGAGCGACACCGCGCTCGAGCTCTGGGCGCACATCTCGACGATCAGTTGAACCAGGTCGGCCATCGATCCGAAAGTTTCGGGTTCGAGCCCTCCTGATAGTGCTCCACCCCGGCGGCAGGCGCAAGCTGACCGCGGCTGCCGCGCGGGGGCGAGCCGCTAGGCGCCGGCCGCCTGAGCCTGCAACTCTTCCACGGGCAGCCATCCGTCGGATTCCAGGTAGGCGAGCACCCGCGCGGCGCTCTCCTCCGGAGTCTCGGGCGCGGTACAGAGCGTGACCTGCGGGTCGACCGGCGCCTCGTAGGGATCGCTCACGCCGGTGAAGTTCTTGATCTCGCCCGAGAGGGCCTTGGCGTACAGACCCTTCACGTCGCGCTCGATGCAGACGTCCAGCGGGGCATCCACGAAGACCTCGATGAAGCGCTCCGGGCCGATGATCGAGCGAGCGAGCTCCCGCTCCTCGCGATAGGGCGAGATGGCCGCCACCATCACGCCCACGCCGTTCCGCACGAGCAGCTGCGAGACGAACGCGATGCGACGGATGTTGAGGTCGCGGCTCTTCTTGTCGAAGCCCAGGTCGGGGGAGAGGTTCGCGCGCACCACGTCGCCGTCCAGGATTTCGAGCCGTATGCCGCGCTCGCGCAGCTGGCGGGCGAGAATCCGCGTGATGGTGGTCTTGCCGGCACCGGAGAGGCCGGTGAACCAGAGGGCGAAGCCGCCCCGGCCGACGTCGATCTGCGTGCGATTCATGCGCGTGTGTCCTCGTGAAGGGTGATCGAAATGCCGGACGCTGACGCGCGGGGCGCCGGCCGGGCTGCGGAGCGCACGGGGAACGGCACGCTCAGGATGCCGCGGCCGCGCCGCGGTAGTGGCGCCCCAGGATCTCGGCGATCTCCCGGCGGCTGAACTCGGAGGGGAGGTCCTCCCCCGCCGAGAGCTTCTGGCGGACCTGCGTCCCGCTGAGCGACACGTGCCTGTCCTTGGGATGCGGGCACGTCTTCTCGGAAGCCATGTGGCCGCACGTGCGGCACCAGAACGTGTTGTCGAAGAAAAGCGGGACGATGCCCAGGTCGGCGGCGGGGATGTCGTGGAAGATCTCCTGCGCCGCATAGGTCCCGTAGTAGCTGCCCACGCCCGCGTGATCCCGGCCGACGATGAAATGCGTGCAGCCGTAGTTCTTGCGCGCGAGCGCATGGAAGATCGCCTCGCGAGGCCCGGCGTACCGCATTGCCGCGGGGTAGACGCCCATCACGGTGCGCCCGGCGGGATAGTAGTTGTCGAGCAGCGCCTCGTAGCAGCGCATGCGCACGTCGGCGGGAATGTCCTCCGCCCGCGTCTCTCCCACCAGGGGGTGGAGAAAGAGCCCGTCCACCATCTCCAGCGCGCACTTCTGGATGTATTCGTGCGCGCGGTGGATGGGATTGCGGGTCTGGAAGCCGACCACCGTCCGCCACCCGCGCTCCGCGAAGATCGCCCGGGACTCCATCGGCTCGCTGGGATAACCCGGATACGGTGCCGGGATCGCGTCACGCAGCAGGCGTATCGGGCCGGCGAGATTCAGGGTGCCGCTGCGGAGCAGGCGCGCGACGCCCGGATGGGCCGCGTCTTCCGTACCGTAGACGCGTCCCGCCTCGCGCAGGGGATCGATGCGATAGCGCTCGGTCACCTCCATCCAGCCCACGGTCTCGCCTTCGGGGCCCTCGAGGATCACGATCCCGTCCCCCAGGGCTGCCGCGGTCTCGTCCTGGACCGTCAGCGTGACGGGAATCGGCCACAGCACTCCCGTGTCCAGCCGCATGTCCTCGACCACCGACGCGTAGTCCCGCTCCCCTAGGAACCCCGTGAGCGGACTGAAGGCGCCGTTGGCGATCAGCACGGCGTCCGAAAGCTGGTGCGGTGCCAGGCGCAGCCTCGCGGCGCCGCGCCAGCGCGCCGGCATGCTGACGATCTCGCCGGCCTCGGCCCAGCGCTGCACGAGGGTTCCGCCATGGGCACGCCGGGAGGCCGGCGAAGCGTCGGAGGTCTGCGTGCCGGGAGCCTCGATCGTCGATGAGGTCATGAGCTCTTCCTGAGGAGGTGGGACGTGGCGGATTGCACGGCCACGGGATACCCGCGGGCGCAGCCAAGGTGCCGCCGAACGCGACAGCCTGACATCGGCCGAGGGGAGGAGAGCGATCGGCCCCATGACCGGCAGCCACCGCCGGGTGACGGGACCCCTTGGAGCCTTGTCGAGGATTTCGGCAAGTTCATAGTTTCGGTCGTCGCTTACTCGGCAAGCCCGCAGCCTGGACGTGCTCCCCCGCGAAAGGGAACCATGGAGGCGAAATCCGGCGCAGGGGGTGCGAAGAACCGCCTCGATGCGCTCGACGCCCGTCGCACGCTCACTCGGATCCTGACCGAGAACGTCGTGCCGTTCTGGTCCGCGCGAGTCGTCGACCTGGAGGAGGGCGGCTACCGGACGAACCATGATCGTTACGGTATATGCAAGGGCCGCGCCGACAAGCACCTGATCACACAGGCCCGCGTGGTATGGTTCTTCTCGCGGCTGGCCGGCACTCCGTATGGGCGGGCAACTGACCTGAAGGTGGCCGAGCATGGGTACCTGTTCCTCCGAGACTGCATGTGGGACCGCCAGTTCGGCGGGTTCTTCTGGGAGGTGGATCCGTCCGGCAGTCGTCCCACCCGGCCCGGCAAGCACGTCTGCGCACAGACCTATGGTCTCTATGGGCTCGCCGAATACGCCCGGGCTTCGGGGGACTCGGGGGCGGCGACGCTCCGCCAGAGAGCTGTTCAGCCTGCTGGAACTTGTTCACGACCCGATCCATGGAGGATACCACGAGTTTTTCCGGCGTGACTGGAGTGCAGCCCCGCCCGAGACGCACGGCTACATGAACGCCCCACCCGACGTGAAGCTGTACAGGACCCACATGCACATTCTGGAGGCATTCACGACGTACTACGAGCTGACCCGCGACGAGACAGCGCGGAGCCGGCTCGTGGAGCTGATCTTCGTGCAGAGCAGTGCGATGGTCCGCAAGCCTCTCGGCGCCTGTACGGACTGGTACCGGCGGGACTGGACGCCGCTCAGACAGCGGTAGCTACGCTGCGGCTGATTCAAACCGCCCAGCTCTTCACGCACTCAGCACCCAGCTTGCGATTCTCCCTACCCCCGTCGTCGGGGGCGCGTGTGGGGCTTCCCCCGCCGTCGCTTGGGTGATAGCCGGCTATCAGAGGCCGGCCTTTCCTGCGCGCCCTCGTCCACGACCTCCGCCTCGAGCTCCTGCCTGGGCGCCACCAGCTGCTTCCGGCGGGCCCGAATCTGCGTGAGCCGGGCCTGCGCAGCCTCGGTGCCCACTGGAGTCTTGCGTGGGGGGCCGACGCTGACTGCGCCCAGCTGCTCGCAAAGCCTCCTGTAGGCCTGATCGGCCTCCTCTCTTTCGAGGATGTCGCTCAGGTTCGCGTTGACACCATGCTGACCGGCGCGTGACGAGGCGATGATCCGCCAGCCACCGTCTTCGTTCTTGAGCCGGATCTCGGAGGCACGATCGAGGTTCAGAAGAATGTCGTTCGGAAGCTTCACCCACGTCATCTGCCGCCTCCCTCCCTTGCCTGTTCAGGCCTGTGCCCACCAACGACGGACGCCCGAGACCAATCAGGCTCAAGCTCGCGATCTCTACTCCGTGGAGTGCTCCGGCGTCAAGCCGCGGGTTGCTTGGAGCGGTAGCATCCAGCTTCGCGGCGGCACCTCGCGCACGCCCAGCCGCGACTTCGCCACGGTCATCGTGATCCACATGATCCCGCGCGCCTGGGCTGCCTGGCGGAGATCATCGTGCGACACGGGCTAGAGGCCCTGCGCCGGCATCGCCGACGTCAGCTCGAGGAGCGCCTGGCGCTCGGCCCCGTGTGGCAGGATGAGTGGGGGCTGGTCTTCACGACGCGGGTGGGATCCCCGATTCGCCCGGGCAACCTCCTCCGGCGATCGTTCTGGCCGGCGCTCAAGCGCGCGGAGCTTCCGCGGGTCCGATTCCACGATCTCAGCCACACGGCCGCGACTCTCCTGCTCCTGCGCGGCACCATCCGAAGGTCGTCCAGGAGCTGCTCGGACACTCCTCGATAGCCATCACCCTCGACACCTACAGCCACGTCGTGCCGAGCATGCAGCGAGAGGCGGCGGCCGCCATGGACGCGCTGCTCAGCGCCCCGGCCGCTAGTCGTCTATGAAAATGCGGCGACCGTCCTCCCGACCGTAAAACACCATCACCGAGAGGCGGATTTGACTGAGGAAGAACGCAGCCCTTTGCACACGCCCGGCGGCGCGGTCAGGATCCGCGGGATCGTGTTCCGGAAGCTGCGGTCCGGCGATAGGAAGGTCAGTGAGACTGGTGTCGTGCCAACGTGGCGATGCATGACTCTCGATTGACGATGTCGTCCAGGTAAACCGGTAGAGCTCACGATAGAGCCCGTCGACGCTGTCGCTTTCGATCCAGTGCGTCATCTCGCGAATCATCTGACGATTACCCCGGCCAGATCAGTGAAACCGTCGCTGCTCTCGAGCCTTACGTGCATTTACGAGAGCCTGCCTCAGGACCTCGGGGTCTAGCCGGATGGCCTGGCTGATCTGGGTCCACCTGCTCCAGCGGTGTCTTGCGGGCCTCCTGCTTATCCACGTCGGAAGCGCTCCCACTGCGGAGGAGTTCCTCGTTCTCCGTCAACCGGTCGCAGCCGGCGGACGGCAGGAAAACGAGAAGCCCCGCAGGTCGTTGCGGGGCTTCGCTATTCGTGGTGGCCAGGGCCGGAATCGAACCAGCGACACGCGGATTTTCAGTCCGCTGCTCTACCAACTGAGCTACCTGGCCGGGAGCGATGACGGCGGGAGGGCGGCGAGCCGGAGCGGCGCAAGGTAGAGGGACGGCCAGAGGGTGTCAACGCGCGGCCGGGCGGGCCGCGCGGCGGTGGCGCGCAGGACTACCGCGAGGTGGACGTGCGCTCGCCGAAGTTGCGAGTTGCCCAGGCCCGGAGTGCGGGCTCCTCGCGCGAGACCACCTGGAACGTCTCGTAGAAGCCCAGGCTGCGACCTTCCGCGTCGAAGTAGTCCGCACGCGTATAGGCGCCGCGCGGCGACTCCTTCACGCGGACCTGCACCTCCGCATGGGGAAGAGGGCTGCCTCCCTCGGAGAGCGTCACGTCGCGGAAGCGGTAGCTCTCCTGGGCCTGGGCCCTGCCGGGACGGGCGAGTGCAAAGGCGGCTGCGATGGCGAAGCTCGTTATGGCCAGACGGACGAAGACGCGCGACATGGACTCCTGCCTTCCGGGGTTTCGGTGCGCATGGGGGCGGTTTCGATCTTGGGCAAGGACCCCCCGCCGCGCAAGCTACTTCGCTTGGCGGCATGGGTTTGTGCTACACTCGCAGCGCAGCAAGTTCCCTGCCGCGACCGGGTCGCTCAGGTGGGTCGGCGCGCCACGCTCCTCCGTGGCGTCGTCACGACCGTGATCACGGTCAGCGAGTCGACACGCATGACATGGGCATCCAGATGTGGTCGTTCGATCGAGAGCAGCGCCTCGGACGGAGGGGTGGTGGCCAGCCGGATCGTGCCCAGGCAAATCAGCCCCTCGACCTCCCCCAGCCGGTGGGCCGCCGCTTCGAGGCTGTCGGCCACCTGGGCTGCCGTCAGCGAACCCCGTGCTCCCTCCTTGCCGTCGTTCGTGACTCCATCCGCTCCGCCGTTCGTACCATCCGTGCCGCGGTCCGGGGCCCCGAACATGAGCCTCCCCACGGCGACCTGACGCGTCCCACCCTGTCTCGCCCCTTCCGCGAGCTGCCGCAGCCGTGACGAAGCGAGGAATCGCTGCACCGGCAAGTCTCCTTCTTCCACGTAGCGGCCGTAGAACTCCACCACGCTGCCGAACGCCGCCGGCGTGCCGTACACCGAGACGAGCGGGCTGGCGGCACCCGGCTCTCGCAGGAGGGTCAACAGCCTCTGCTGGAACTGCGACTCCGCGGAGCGAGGAGAGGCTCCGGGGAAGACCGGCACCTCCGACACCTGCACGGCGTCTGGACCGGAGCAGCCGAGCACGATCATGCATGCCAGGAGGGAGAAGGTGAGCGCCTTGCGCCGCAGAGCATGCATGCGCCGCCTTCCGTGAAGGGTGACAGCGGAGACGGGAGCGGGACCGAGAGCAACCGGGAGCGAGTCTACGCCGGCCGGCGAGGACCTTCAAGGCACGCGAAAAAGGTGCCGCCCCCCGATGAGATCCAACTCGAGGGGCGGCGGGGGAAGGAGGGGAGGAAGATGCAACGTTGCGAGCCTTCCGAGCAGCGCAACGTCGTTCCTGACTGGAGCAGATGCCGTGCCGATAATCGGACGGCGCAAATCCGGACGCTTCTTCAGTTGGCCAAGCATATGCCTCGTAAGAGGATGATGAGATCTTTCCCGGCGTAGAGCGTGCCCCGCGCTCAGCTTCGCCCTGAAGGCGCTGGCGTTGTAGAGTACGAGACGCGGTGGCGCTTTGCAGTCACGGGGCGACGTCCCCGCTGGCCGTGGGGTTGGCGGCAGCTTGAGATTTGCGGTCCCGACTGGCAGGTTCCGTCGCCATGGACGTGGTCTGGAAGCTAGTGGTCGTGGTGGCGCTAGTCCTCGCCAACGGCTTCTTCGTCGCCGCCGAGTTCGCGCTGGTCTCGATCCGGCGCACGAAGGTGGAGCAGATTGCGCGGGAGGGTCGCCCGTTCGCCGGAACGCTGCGGCGGGTGGTGACCGACGTGAACCCCTACATCGCAGCCGCCCAGCTCGGCATCACGATGGCGTCGATCGCCCTCGGCTGGATCGGCGAGCCCACGCTCGCCCGCCTCTTCGAGCCCATCTTCAGCTCGTTCAGCCCCCGTTTCGCGGAGACCGCCGGCCACACGCTGGCGATCGTCGCGGCCTACACCATCATCACCGCCCTGCATGTCATCCTCGGCGAGCAGGTACCGAAGGTCATCGCCCTTCAGCGGCCGGAAGCGACTTCGCTGCTCATCGTGCAGCCGCTGCTGGTCTTTCGCGCCGTGTTCCGGCCCTTCATCTGGGTGCTGAACAGCCTCAGCCTCGCCATCGTGCGCGGCTTCGGCTTCAAGGCGGCGGAGGCCGAGGCGGAGGCCGTGCACTCCGAGGAAGAGATCAAGATGGTCGTGCGCGCCAGCAGCGATGCCGGGATCCTGGGCCAGGAGGAGCAGACCATGGTCCAGCGCGCGCTGGCCTTCTCCGATCTGCGCGGAGACCAGGTGATGGTGCCCCGGACCGAGATCGTGTCCCTGCCGCTCGAGCTCCCCAAGGCCGACCTGCTGGCCCGCATCGCGGAGTCCACGTTCACGCGCTACCCGGTGTACCGCCAGACGCTCGACGACGTCGTGGGCATCCTGAACGTCAAGGACCTCCTCCCGGTCGTGGACCGCCTGGCCGCGCAGGTGGACCTCACGCCCTTCGCCCGCCCTCCCGTGACGCTGCCGGAGACGGTCTCGATCTATCGCATCCTGGCGCGCATGAAAGAGGGCCACGCGCACATGATCGTCATGATCGACGAGTTCGGCGGGACCGCGGGGCTGGTCACGCTGCGCGACTTGATGGAGCGCGTCTTCGGTGAGGTGCGCGAGGAGTCCGGCGAGGACGAGAAGCCGCCCTTCGAGCGGCTCGCGGGCGGCGAGGTGCTCATCGACGGTCTCGCCCTGATCGAAGACGTTGAGGAGAACCTCGGCATCGAGCTCGAGGAGAGCGCGGACCTGAACACGATCGGCGGCTTCGTGTTCAGCGCGATCGGCCACAAGCCGGCGGTCGGGGAGGAAGTCGAGCGCAACGGCTACCGTTTTCGGGTCGAGGAGCTGGACGGGATGCGCATCGCGCGGGTCCGTTTCACACCGGCCGGGGCGCAGCCCGCAGGCTCCACAGCGGCGACCTAGCGGGTCGATCCGAGCTCGGGAGATCCGCCGGAGTCACGCCGCTCAGACCGCCGCCAGTTCCTCCGCCGGCTCGAGGAATCTCCGCCTGCTGCTCCGCCCGAGCTCCACGGTTTCCGCCTCCGCCAGAGCTCGCCCGAGAATCCGCTCGAGGTCCATCTTCGACTCCGCCCGCTCGAGCTGCGCTAGGCGCGCGCGGGTGTCGGGCCGCCGCGGCGCGAACAGCGCGCAGCAATCGTCGAAGGGCCTCACCGAAATGTCGTAGGTCCCGATGCGCCGGGCCAGCTCCACGATCTCGGCCTTGTCGAAGCCGACCAGAGGGCGCAGCACGGGGATCGAGACGGCCGCCTCCGCCGCGGCCATGTTCTCCAGCGTCTGCGAGGCGACCTGCCCGAGGCTGTCTCCCGTCACGAGGGCGCCGCAGCCCTGTCGGGCCGCGAGCATCTCCGACACGCGCAGCATGCCGCGCCGCAGCAGGATCGTCCAAAGGCCCTCCGGCGCCAGGCGCCCGATCTCCTGCAGGAGCTCGGTGGCCGAGAGCAGGTGCAGCCGAACCGATCCGCTGCCCCAGCCCGCGAGGCCTTCCGCGAGCGCGAGCGCCTTCTCGCGCGCTCCCTGCGCCGTGTAGGGAAAGCTGTGAAAGTGCACGGCGTGAAGCGCCAGGCCACGCTTCATCGAGAGCCAGCCGGCGACCGGGCTGTCGATTCCCCCCGAGAGCAGCAGGAGCGCCCTTCCCGCGGTCCCGACGGGCAGTCCGCCGGGGCCGGGCAGCACCGCTTCGAAGAGGTAGGCGCCGCTCTCCCGTACCTCCACGTGCAGCGTGAAATCGGGCCGGCCGAGATCGACGTCCAGCCCGGGGTGCGCCTGCTGGACGCTTCGCCCGAGCGCCACGTTGAGCTCCAGCGACGTGAGCGGAAAGCGCTTGTCCCCGCGGCGAGCGTTCACGGCGAAGGTGCGGCCGCCCCGCGACACCCCGGTGGCGGCGAGCGCCAGGGCGACCGGCGTGATCGCCTCCAGCTCCGGGTCCACGCGCAGGACGGGACTGTACGACCGAACCCCGAAAACGCGCGCCAGCGGCTGCGACGCGGGCTGCGGCGCGAACGGGTCGCCGCCGGGGGCGAACAGCCTTCCTCGCTCCCACGCCACGTCCGCGCGTGGGATCTCGAGCGCACGCGCCACGTTCTCACGCAGGCGACGCTCGAAGAAGCGTCGGTTGCGCCCCTTGAGTCCGATCTCGTCGTACCGGATCAGCGTCAGGTGGCGCATGGCGCTCATCGGCGGGCGGGGACGAAGACCTCGCGCCGCACGTCCGCGAGGGCCGCGAGCGCCGTTTCGACCTCGGCGGCCGTCGTATAGCGTGAAAGGCTGATCCGAATGGCGCTCGAGGCGCGCTCCTCGGCGAGTCCCATGGCCTGGAGCACGTGGCTCGGGC
>JACCXV010000006.1 GCA_013696835.1 Gemmatimonadota bacterium
GCCGCGGCGAGCATCCCCGCAAGCACCCAGCCGGGCGCCCGTACCCTTCCTGACCAGCGTGCCATGCGCTCCTCCGATCTCGAGATAGAACGACGTCGTCCTTCTGAAGTCAGCGCTTCCGGTCGGAGCGCCTCACCTTCGCCTCGAAGCGGTCACCCTGAAGGCTCCCCTCCATCTGGTGGGCGACCACGCCGGCGCCGTGCCGACAGGCTCCGCCCGGAGGTGCGACTGGTGCCGTTCGGAAGCCATCGCTTCCAATCACTGAAAAAATTGGCCGAACTTGAAGTGCAGTTGCCATTTGGGATTCGGCGTGCCGTCCAGGTTGCGGCGGTCGAAGCCGTATGCGTAGTCGAGACCGATTGGCCCGAAGCCGGGAACCTCCACCGTCAGCCCGACCCCGGCCCCGCGCCGGTAGCTGCCGAAGTCCGCCGAGCCCAGGTCCTTCCAGACGCTCCCGGCGTCGAAGAAGACCGACGTGCCGATGGCGTCGCTGATGCGGAAGAAGTGTTCGGCCGTGAGCAGCAGGAAGGCGTTTCCGCGATCGTTCAGCGAGCTGCCCCCCTCGTCCCTCCGCACACCCGCGGTGTTCACTCCCACGCTGTTGTCGGGGTAGCCGCGGAGCCCCTCGGACGGCGCTTGGACCCCCCCGAGGATGAATTGTTCCGTGAGCGGCACGAACCCGCTGGGGACCAGCACGCCGGTGCGCGCGCGCAGGTTGAGCACGAGGCTGCGGCCGAAGGTCGGCATGAACCACGAAGTCTCGTAGCGGTACTTCTGGTACGCGGTCGTGCCCTGCAGGATGCCGCCCGTGAGCTCGACCGCGAACTCGTGACGCGTGCCAGAGGTCGCGTTGCGCGCGAGGTCGCGGGTGTCGCGCACCAGGCCCAGGCCGACGCTGGACTCGACGCGCGGATAGCCCGTGAAGCGCACATCGGTCGAGCCCAGTGCCTCCAGGTCGATCTCGCGCAAGCCGTACGTCGTCCGCAGCCGGGTGAACTCCAGCCAGGGAAAGGGCGTGCTCACCGACATCGAGCCCCCCATCAGCTTCTCGCGGAACCCGACGCCCGTCAGCCGCCGGTTGAGTCGCCGGAAGTCCAGCGAGGCTGACGTGCGGGAGTCGAACACGGTCGGCTCGGTGTACGAGAGCTCGATGTTGTTGTTGCGGCGCCCGAACTCCCAGCGGATGCGGCCGAACTTGCCCTGCCCGAGCAGGTTCGGCTGCTCGTAGCCGAGAAAGCCCGACAGGCCCGTGCCACCGCCCAGCGCCGCACCCAGGTTCAGCGTGCCCGTGCGCTGCTCCTTCACGTCCAGGATCAGGTCGATGTCCCCCCGGTCGTTCACGACGCGCGTGTCCGGACGGATGTCGGAGAAGTAGCGCAGGTTCCGCAGGTTGTTGAGCGAGCGCACCAGAGCCGCCTCGCGGAAGCGGTCCCCGGGAAAGATGTAGAGGTTGCGCCGGATCACCTTCTCGTGAGTCACCGTATTGCCGGTGATCACGATGCGCTGGACCTCGGCGGGCTCGCCCTCGCGGATCTGCCAGACGAGGTCGACGCGCTGCGCCTCCCCGTCGACGCGCCGCCGGACCGGGGCGATCTGCGCGTAGATGTAGCCCTCGTTGTTGTAGACCTGCTTCAGCGCGGTGGCGGTCTCCTGCACCTCCTCCTCGCTGTAGACCGCTCCAGGCTGCGAGGCGACGAGGCTGCCCAGGTACTCGGAGGAGAAGCGCGTGTTGCCCTCGATCTCCACCTTGCCCAGCGTGTACTGCGGACCTTCGCGGAACTCGATCCGCAGCGTGCCCTTCCCCGTCGCGGGATTCACGTCGAAGGAGTCGGAGACGACCGCGACGTCCAGGTAGCCATGATCGGCGTACACCCGCGGCAGGCGCTCCGCCAGATCCTCGCGGAGACGATCCTCAAGGTATTCCCCGTCCTGCCACGGAAAGAACCCCTCGGCCTTCGTCTCCATCGCCTTGCGCAGCGTGCCGTCGTCGAGCCCCGCATTGCCGCGGAACTCTATGCGATCGATCGCCACCCGCTCGCCTTCGCGGATCTCCACGTCGAGGGGGGCGCGCCGCCCGGCATCCGGCGTACCCACCCGCGTCTCGGCACGGGCGAGGTAGTAGCCCTTCTCCTCGTAGAGCGCGCGGATCGCCGTCTCGCCCGTGGACAGGTCCGCGGGCAGGATGCGGTCGCCGGCGCTGATCCCGAGCGCTTCGCCCAGCTTCTCGTCGCCGATCTCGTCGTTGCCCTCGAAGCGCACCGCCGAGGCGATCGGCGCCTCCTCGACCTCGAGTATCACCGCCACGCGGCGCGGGTCCCCGCGGATGGCTGCCAGGTCCCCGGCGACGTCGCTGAACAGCTCGGCGTCCCACAGGCGGCGAACGGCTTCGCGCAGGTCGATGAGCGTGACGGGGTCCCCCACGCGCAACCCCGAGAGGGCGACGATCCGGTCCTCGGCGAGCGTGCTCTCTCCATCGACCGCGATCGAGCCGATGACGAAAGCCCCCTCCTGCCCGGAGGCGGGGGAGGGGGCCAGCGCAGGGAGCAGCACGGCCAGCGGCAGCCAGACGCGGAGCATCCCGCGCCGGCGGCCCGGGGGCGAAACCGGGTTCAAGACACCTCTTCTCCCACGGCCTGCGCCTCCGGCGTCGAGGCCGAGAAGCGGAGCGATTCGCCCGACACGCCGATCGTGATCGTGGAGCCGCGCTCGAAGTTCCCCTCCAGGATGGACTCCGAGAGGGGATCCTCCAGGTAGCGCTGCATCGCGCGCTTGAGCGGTCGGGCCCCGAACTTCTCGTTGAATCCCTTGTCGGCCAGAAAACCCTTGGACTCGTCCGTCAGCACGATCTTCAGGTCGCGGTCCTCCAGGCGTCGCACGATGTCGCGCGCCAGGATGTCGACGATCTGCTTGATCTGCTCGCGGTCGAGAGGATGGAAGACGATCACCTCGTCCAGGCGGTTCAGGAACTCGGGATTGAAGGTCTCCTCGATCTCCTCGTGCACCCGGCTCTTGATTCCCTCGAGCTTCGTCTTCGAATCAGGCTTCTGGAAGCCCAGTCCGCTCTTCCCGGTGATGCGCCGGGCGCCGACGTTGGACGTCATGATCACGAGCGTGTTCTTGAAGTCGATCTTGCGCCCATAGTTGTCCGTCAGATGGCCTTCGTCGAGCACCTGCAGGAGGATGTTGAACACGTCCGGGTGCGCCTTCTCGATCTCGTCCAGGAGCACCACCGAATAGGGGCGGCGGCGTACCTCCTTCGTCAGGTACCCTGAATCCTCGTAGCCCACGTAGCCCGGGGGCGCGCCGATCAGGCGGGACACGGTGAACTTCTCCATGTACTCCGACATGTCCACGCGGATGAGCGCGTTCGCGTCTGCGAAGAGGAAGCGCGCCAGCGCGCGCGCGAGCTCCGTCTTCCCGACTCCCGTCGGGCCGGCGAAGATGAACGACCCGATGGGTCGGCTGGGATCCTTGAGCCCGGCGCGGTTGCGACGGATCGCCCGCGAGATGGCCGCGATCGCCTCCTGCTGCCCGACGATCGTCTCGTGCAGCTCGTCCTCCATCTTCATCAGTCGCGCCGACTCGTGCTCCTTGATGCGCAGGACGGGCACGCCGGTCCAGCGTCCGACGATGAACGCGACGTCCTCTTCGCTGAGCTGGGGCACGTTCTCGTGGGTGCCTTTCTCCCATTCCTGGCGGCGCTGCTTGATCACCGACTTCAGCTCGCGCTCGCGGTCGCGGAGCTTCGCCGCCACCTCGTAGTTCTGGGCCTTGATCGCCTGGTCCTTCTCCTCGACGATACGGCCCACCTCCTCCTCGAGACGCAGCAGCTCGGGAGGTGGCGCCTGCGTCGCGAGGTGCACGCGGGCGCAGGCCTCGTCCATGACGTCGATGGCCTTGTCTGGAAGGAAGCGGTCGGTGATGTAGCGCTCCGAGAGGCGGGCGGCCGCCTCGAGCGAGGCGTCCGTGATCGCGACGTGGTGGTGCTCCTCGTAGCGGCTGCGCAGCCCCTTCATGATCTCGATCGTCTCGTCGACGCTCGGCGAGTCCACTACCACCGGCTGGAAGCGGCGCTCGAGCGCGCCGTCCTTCTCGATGTACTTGCGGTACTCGTTCAACGTCGAGGCACCCACGCACTGCAGCTCGCCGCGGGCCAGCGCCGGCTTGAGCATGTTGGAGGCGTCGATCGCCCCTTCCGCCGCGCCCGCGCCGACCAGGGTGTGCAGCTCGTCGATGAACAGGATCACGTTCTTGGCGGCCTTGATCTCGTTGATCACCGCCTTGAGGCGCTCTTCGAACTGGCCGCGATACTTGGTGCCCGCGATCACCGCCGCCATGTCCAGCGACAGCACACGGTGATTGCGGAGCGACGACACGATCTCGCCGTCGGCGATGCGCTGAGCCAGACCCTCGACGATCGCCGTCTTGCCCACGCCGGGCTCCCCGATCAGCACGGGGTTGTTCTTCTTGCGCCGCGAGAGGACCTCGATCACGCGCTCGATCTCCTTGACGCGGCCGATGGTGGGGTCGAGCTCCCCCTGCTGGCCGAGGTCGGTGAGATCCCGGCAAAAATGGTCGAGTGCCGGGGTCTTCGACTTCTTGTCGCCACCCTTGGCGGGGGACCCGCCCCCCTCAGACGAGGAGGAGGAGGACGAGGACAGCTCGCCGCCCAGCAGCTTGATCGTCTCCTGCCGGGCCATCTCGATGGAGACGCCCATCTCGGCCAGGACCTGGGCGGCGAGGCCCTTCTCCTCCCGCAGCAGCCCCAGCAGCAGGTGTTCGGTTCCGACGTAGCTGTGCTTGAGGTTGCGCGCCTCGGCGACGGAGAACTCCAGCACCTTCTTGGCGCGCGTCGTGTACGGCACCTCTTCCGCGGTCATCTGGCTCTTGCCGCGGTCCACGCGCGACTCGATGCGCTCCTTGAGCGGCTGCAGCTCCACATTGAGGTTCGTGAGGATCGCCGCGGCGACCCCTTCCCCCTCTCGGATCAGGCCCAGAAGGATGTGCTCGGTGCCCACGTAGTCGTGGCGCAGGCGCGTCGCTTCCTCGCGGGCCAGCGAGAGCACCTTGCGCACGCGATCGGTGAAATTGCTGTTCATGGTGCTCCTCGCGATCGTGCAGCGACTCGTCGGTCGGGCCCGGACCCCAGGAGAGAGCGGCAAGCCGCCGTCCTCACCGACCACCCCCGTTCGTTCCGCGCTCTCCGCCCCCCAGGATTTCTCGCACGAGGCTCGCACGCTCGACCTCTGCTTCCCGCACCGACAAGCCTCGACCGGCGCGGCTCTCGAGGTGGGCGGACTGCGTGAGGAGCAGAAGCCGGTTGAGGTCGAACACGCGGACCGGCGGCAGCAGCTTCATGCTGACGCCGAGCCGGACGGCCGAGATCAGGTTCATCATCTCGTCGAACGAAACCGCCCGGGCGCAGCTCAGAATCCCGTAGGCGCGCCACACCTTGTCCTCGATCTCGTCAAGGGCGTCCCGTGCCAGGACCTGGCGCGCATTCTCCTCGTATTCTACCACCTGCTGAGTGATCTTCGCCAGATGCTGAACCAGCTCGATCTCCGTCTTTCCGAGGGTCGTCTGGTTCGAGATCTGGAAGTAGTTGCCGATCACGTCCGAGCCCTCGCCGTACAGGCCACGGAACGTCAGCCCGATCTGCGAGATGCCCTGCAGGACCTTGCTTATCTCCCGCGTCAGGACCAGCGCGGGGAGATGGATGAGCACGGACGCGCGCAGTCCCGTCCCGGTGTTCGTGGGACAGCTCGTCAGGAATCCGAAGTCGTGGTGGAAGGCGAAGCGCAGGCGGCCGCGCAGGACCCGGTCCATCTCCTCCGCCATGCGCCACGCCTCCTCAACCTGGAAGCCCGGCAGCAGCGTCTGGATCCGGACGTGGTCCTCCTCGTTGACGAGCAGCGACAGGCGGCCCTCGTCCCCCAGCACCAGGGCGGCGGAAGTGCGGCCGTTCACGAGCTCGCGGCTCACCAGGTGCAGCTCGAGCAGCAGGTTGAGCTCGCGCTCCGACAGCTCGCCGAGCCGCACCGAGCGGACGCGCTCGAAGCCCGCGTCGCCGGGGCGCACGGCGGCGACGATCTCGCCGCGCGCGCGCTCCCGGTCTTCGGAGCCGCTCTTCTCGCGGAACGGATAGTTCTCGAGGTTGCGCGCCAGCCGGATGCGCGTGGAGAGAATGATCTCCGCGTGCGGACCATCGCCGCGAATCCACGACACGACTCCCTCTTCGGCCGGGTTGAAGCCGTTGCCCTCGGCGGCGTCGTTCATGGCGACTCCGTGCGCGGGGCTCCGGCGGCGGCCGTCATTCTGCGGCGGGGGCGGACGTTTCGCGGTCCGCGGACTCGTCGCCGAGCTCGCTCTCCAGCGTGACTATCTGATCGCGGAACTTGGCAGCCAGCTCGTAGGCCTCGCGGCTCACGGCGTCCTTGAGGCGCCCGCGGAGCTCGCGCAGTCGCGCCTGCGGGGAGGCAGCCGTGCTGGCGAGGCTCTTGGGGTCGCCACTGATGCCGACGTGGTGGTGGCTGCCGTGGATCTTTCGCAGCAACAGTCGCATCTCCCGTTCGAAGGCGACGTAGCACCGGGCGCAGCCGAGCTTCCCCGTGCGCCGGAAGTCCGCGAAGGTCGAGCCGCAGTCCGGACAGGCCCCACCCCCCGATTCCGGCGAGGCGGCGAAGATCTGGCCGCCGATGCCGGAGAGGAAGTCGGCCAGCGGCATCGTGGCCGGCGGCGTAGCCTGCAGCCCCTTCTTGGCCGCGCACTTCTGACAGAGGTGTTTCGTCTCCGTCTCGTCGTTGACGATCTGGGTGAAGTGAATCACCGCCTTGTTCTTTTTACACTCTTCGCACTGCACGGTTCTATCGGCCTCGTCTCACGCCCTGGAGATGGGTGACGCAATCCGCGACGGCGCGGGTTGGGCACCGCGCAGGGGGTAGCCGCCACGGGCCGGGCACGGATTCCGGCTACACTGCACGAAGCACACCGTCCTCCAGGGCGACGCAGCGGTCGGTCTCCGCCGCGAGGTCGCGGTTGTGCGTCACCACCACGAACGCCATGCCGCGCTCGCGCGCGAGTTCGAAGAGCAGCGCGTGGAGCAGCGCGCTGTTGCGCGCGTCGAGGTTGCCGGAGGGCTCGTCGGCAAGGATCACCCGCGGACCGTGAACGATGGCGCGGGCGACCGCAACGCGCTGCTGCTCGCCACCGGAGAGCGCCCGCGGCTTGTGCTCCAGGCGCGGCGCGAGACCCACGCGCTGGAGCGTAGCGCGTGCGCGCTCCCGCGCCTCGCGGCGCGACACGCCGGCGATGAGGAGCGGCATCATGGCGTTCTCGAGCGCCGAGAACTCCATGAGCAGGTGGTGGAACTGGAACACGAAGCCGATGACCCGGTTGCGAACGCGGGAGAGGCGAGTGTCGTCCAGCTGGTCGAGCCGCATGCCCGCCACGGCCACCTCGCCGCTCGTCGGCCGGTCGAGACCGCCCAGGATCTGCAGCAGCGTGCTCTTTCCGGCACCCGACTCCCCCACTACGCTGACCGTCTCTCCCGCGGCCAGATCCAGATCCACGTGGCGCAGCACTTCCAGACGTGCTCCGCCGCTCGGGAATTCCTTGCGGATCCCGCGCGCCGCCAGCACCGGCGCGGATGCCGCCACCGCCTCGACGAGCGCGACGCCGTCCCGGGAGGAGCCGGGTGCGACGGCGCTCACGGGCTCCGCGGGACTGAGCTCACGGGGCGGTCACCCGCGGTTGCGGGGAGCTCCCGCCGAACGTGTCCACGGTTGGGCGCTACTCGTAGCGGATGGCGTCCACCGGCAGCAGCCGGGAGGCCTGGAAGGCCGGGTAGAGCGTGGCCAGGAAGCTGATGGCGAGGCTCGCCGCCACGATCATGGCCAGGCTGGCGGGCTCGACGGAGACCGGAAGCGTGTCGATGAAGTAGACGTCCGCGGGAAGCGAGATGAAGTGGTAGCGACCGAGGAGTGTCGTGACCGCGAGACCGGCGCCGGTGCCCAGCACCGTTCCCGCGATTCCGATCATCAGGCCCTGCATCAGGAAGACCCCCAGGATCGAGCGGCCACGCATCCCCATCGAGCGCAGTATGCCGATCTCCTTGGTCTTGTCCGTGACGTTCATGATGAGGGTGCTGATGATGTTGAACGCCGCCACCAGCACGATGAGGGTCAAGATAACGAACATGGCCGTCTTTTCCAGCTTGAGGGCCGAGAAGAGCGACGCGTTCAGCTCCATCCAGGTCGTCGCGAAGACGGAGGAGTCGAGCCGCTCGACGATGGCATCGGCCACCTCGCGCGCGGCATAGACGTCCTCCACGTCGACGGAGATGCCGTAGGCACGGTCGGGCAGGCTCAGGTATTGCTGCAACGCGGGCAGGGACGTGTAGACGAACTTGCTGTCGTACTCGAAGAGACCGGTCTTGAACGTCCCCGCCAGGACGAAGCGGGCCAGCTTGGGAACGCTTCCCCCGACCGAGCTGGCGTAGGTGGCTGCCTCGGGCGTCGTGAGCGTGAGCGTGTCGCCGGGGAACGCGCGCAGCCGATCCGCCATGAGGTACCCCATGATCAGGCGCGGATACCGCTCGCCCGGATGCGCGTCCAGATCGTAGCCGCCGGAGATCATGTGCTCGGATGTGCTGGTGACAGTGCGCTCCGCGCGCGCGTCCACGCCGCGGATCACCGCCCCTTCGTTCATGCTGCGCCCGTGTCCCACGATCCCCTCGGTGTAGATGAAGGGAGAGGCACCGCGCACGCCGGGCACGTCCCGGATGCGACGCAGCAGCTCGCGGTAGTCGTCCAGTGGCTGGTTGTCGTAGCGCTGAAAGACGATGTGCGGCGTGTTGGCGAGGATCTTCTCTCGCAGGTCCTTCTGCAGCCCGTTCATCACGCCCATCACGATGATCAGCGCCGCGACTCCGACGAACACGCCGCCCACGGCGATGAACGTGATCAGGGAGAGGAACCCGCTGCGCTTCCGAGAGGCGAGCCAGCGCAACGCGATGAACAGGTTCAGCACGCGCCGCCCTCGCTGCCCGCCGGGTCACCCTCGCGGCGCGTCTGGCGGTCCCGGCCCTCCCCCTCGCCTGTGGCGTCATCCTCATCCGGCAGCCGGCCTTCCTCCGGCCGCATCTGCGGAAAGAGGATCACGTCCCGGATCGAGGGCGAGCCCGTGAGGAGCATCACCAGGCGGTCGACGCCCATCCCCACGCCGCCCGTGGGCGGCATGCCGTACTCGAGCGCGCGCAGATAGTCCTCGTCGAGGGCGTGTGCCTCCGCGTCCCCGCGGGCACCCAGCTCGCGCTGCGCCTCGAAGCGGCGGCGCTGGTCGAGCGGATCGTTGAGCTCAGAGAACGCGTTCGCAAACTCGATGCCGAACAGGAAGGCCTCGAAACGCTCGGTCAGGCGCTGGTCCGTGCGATGCGCCTTGGCGAGGGGCGAGAGCTCGCGCGGGTGATCGGTGACGAACACCGGGCCGCGCAGAGCGGGCTCGACGCGGTCCTTGAAGATCTCGTCCAGGATCTTGCCCGCGCCGGCGCCGGTCGGGACGTCCAGGCCCAGCTCGCGAGCGCACGCTTCCAGCGGCGTGCGCTCGATCTCCGCGACGTGGACGCCGGCCGTCGCTAGCGCCTCAAGCATTGACACGCGCCTCCACGGCGGGCTCACGTCCACGGTCTCGCCTCGCCAGGTCAGCTCGGTGCCGCCCGTGATCTCGCGCACCACGCCGACGACCATCTCCTCGACGAGCGACATCATGTCCTGATAGTCGGCGTAGGCCTGGTAGAACTCGAGCATCGTGAACTCGGGGTTGTGCGTACGGTCGATGCCCTCGTTGCGGAAATCCTTGGCGATCTCGTAGACACGTTCCAGACCTCCGACGAGGAGCCGCTTCAAGTAGAGCTCGTCCGCGATACGCAGGTACAGCGTGGTGTCCAGCGCGTGATGGTGCGTCGTGAACGGCCGCGCCGCCGCACCACCGTAGAGCGGCTGCAGCACGGGGGTCTCCACTTCGAGGAAGTCGCGGCCATCGAGGAAGCGCCGCAGGTACGCCAGCACGCGCGCGCGTGTGCGGAACACCTCTCGTACCTCCGCATGGACCGCGAGGTCCACGTAGCGCCGCCGGTAGCGCACCTCCCGGTCGCCGAGACCGCCGTGGACTACACGCGCGCCTCCGACGACCTCCTCCTTCGCCAGCGGCAGCGGGCGAAGCGCCTTGGCGAGCACCCGGAACTCCCGCGCCTGGACCGTGATCTCTCCCGAGCGCGTGCGGAACAGCGTTCCGCCGGCCCACAGGAAATCGCCGAGGTCGAGGTACTGCAGCACGGCGTAGCGCTCAGCACCGAGGTCGGCCTGCCGCAGGTACACCTGGATGCGCCCGGAGCCGTCTTCCAGGTGCAGGAAGGTCGTGCGGCCGTGGCCGCGGAAGGCGACCACGCGCCCCCGCACCGCCTGTTCGGAGCCTTCCAGGTCGCCGAACCCCTCGACGAGCGCCCGTGCCGGGGCCGCGGGAGGTGAGACGTGCGGGTACGGCTCCTCGCCCGATCGGCGCAGACCCTCCAGCTTCGCGAGTCGCGCCCGGACCTGGTCCCCCGCGGGAGCCTGTGTGTTCGAGAGGGGCATCCGCGCTGCCTCGGGGGGCAGCTCCTCGCCCCCAGGGCTGCTCAGAGGGGAATCGCCTGGCCGGCGGTCTGCTTCAGGTAGCCCTGGATGAAGCGGTCGATGTCGCCCTCCATCACGGCCTGCACGTTGCCGGTTTCGATGCCGGTCCGGTGGTCCTTGACGAGGGTGTAGGGGTGGAAGACGTACGAGCGGATCTGGCTGCCGAAGGCGATCTCCTTCTTCTCGCTCTCCAGCTCCTCACGCGACTTCTCCCGCTCGGCCTTGTAGAACTGGTAGAGGCGCGACGTCAGAATCTTCATCGCGGCCTCGCGGTTCCGATGCTGCGATCGCTCGCCCTGGCTCTGCACGACGATCCCGGTGGGCAGGTGGGTGATGCGCACGGCCGAGCTCGTCTTGTTCACGTGCTGCCCGCCCGCGCCGCTCGCACGGAAGGTGTCGACCCGCAGGTCGCCGTCGGAGATCTCGACCGTGATGTCCTTCTCGACCTCGGGATACACGAACACCGAGGCGAACGAGGTGTGACGCCGGGCGTTCTGGTCGAAGGGCGAGATCCGGACCAGACGGTGGACGCCTTTCTCGGCCTTCAGGTACCCGAAGGCGTTCTCGCCCCGCACCTCGACGGTGGCGCGTTTGATGCCACCTTCCTCGACCGTCTCGAGGTCGAGGGTGTCGAAGGCGAAGCCGTGGCGCTCCATCCACTTGAAGTACATGCGGAGGAGCATGTTCGCCCAGTCCTGCGAATCGACGCCGCCCGCTCCCGGGTGAATGGTCAGGAGCGCGTTCCGGGCGTCGTCCTCACCGCCAAGCATGGATCGGAACTCGAGCTCGTCGAGCTCGCGCGCCGTCACGTCCGCCTCGGCCGAGAGCTCCTCCTCGAGAGCCCCCTCGCCTTCCTCGGCCGCCAGCGCCGCGAGCTCCTGCAGATCGTCGAGGCGCTTCCCCACCGCCCGCCAGGGCTCCACCCAGCGCCGCATCCGGTTCGCTTCCTCGATCACCTCCTGGGCCGCCTCGGGATCGCTCCAGAAGTCGGCACGCGCCATCCTCTCCTCGAGGAGCTTCAGGCGGTCGCTTCGGGTCGTCAGGTCAAAGGTAGTGCCCGAGATTGGACCAGCGCTCCCGCAGCGAAGCGGTGCGGGGATCGTTTCCTGAGGGAGGCATCGAGGGCTCGTGGGGGGTCAGAATACGGGATTGCCGCGGGCGAGCACATCGTTCAGCGCGCTCACGAAGGCGGGGCGGTTGGCACGCGCGACGTCGGTTCCGAGGCGCTCGCAGTACTCGTCCCATGACTTGTCGACCTCTTCCTTCAGGACGTCGCGGAGGTTCCCCTCCCGCACGCCCTGCTCGACCTTCTTGGGATTGTAAACGAGGATGTCGGACACGAGAGCGCGCGCGAGCCTCTGCGCCCTCCCCTGCACGTCGCCCACATGGGCGAAGCTGAAGCCCTCGCGGGGCGCGGCCTCGGCCCCCGCCGGAGCAACGGGTGGCTGCGGCGGCGGAGCCGGGGCGGGCGAAACCCCGCCCCCCGGGGCGGCAC
>JACCXV010000056.1 GCA_013696835.1 Gemmatimonadota bacterium
AGGCCGACGGCCGCTGGGAGGCCGCGCTGTCCTTCGCGCTCGAGGTGCGACGCGGCGACGAGGTCGTCCTGAAGGATGCGTGGCAGCGGACCAAGAGCGTGGCCGACCGGCGCATGCTCGACTCGTCGCGCCTCTTCTTCGTCGAGACCCACGCCTTCATGGTGCCACCCGGGACGTACGAGCTGGAGGGGACGATCTCGGATGCGAGCGGCGCCGCACTCGGGACGCTGCGGCAGACGCTGGAGGCGCCGCAGGAGAACCCGCCCGCCAGCGACCTCCTGCTCGCCGCGCGCATCGTGGCGGACACCGCGGGGACCCGTCCGGAGGGGTACGACCCGGTCCGGAAGAACCGGCTCGTCCTGAACGCCAATCCGGGTCAGGTCTACTCGTCGCGGGTCTCGCCGTTGCTCTACTTCTACTACGAGTTCGAGAACGTGCGGTCCGAGCCCCTGCCCCTCGTGCGCGTGCTGCGCTTCCAGACGCGCGGCGCCGCGCAGGTGGTCAAGGAGGTCCGAGTCGACAAGACGTACAAGCCGGGCTGGACGGTGGATTTCGGGGCCGTGAACATCGCGGGCCTGAAGCCCGGGGACTACACGCTGGAGCTCTCGTGGGACAGCCCGCAGGGCGCTGAGCTGCCGGAGGCGTACCGCGGCCTGTCACGGCGCGAGGACTTCGTGTTCGTGCGCGAGCGCGCTCCCGCGCCCGTGACGGCCACCCCTTCCGGGCTGCAGCCCGGCACTGAACCCGGCCGCGACTACTACGAAAGCTTCACGGTCGCGGGCCTGGACAGCGTGTTCGAGATGATGGACGTCTTCTTCACCGCCCGGGAGAGACAGGTCTACCGCGGGCTGACTCTCGAGGGCAAGCGCACGTTCCTCAACCAGTTCTGGGGGCGCAAGGACTCCGATCCTTCCACGGCGGAAAACGAGTACAAGGCGGAGGTGGAGGGCCGGCTGGCGTACGTCGAGAGCACCTTCGGGAACCCCAGCGAGGAGGGATGGCAGACCCCGCGAGGCCGGGTGTACCTCAAGCACGGCAAGCCAGACCGCAAGGTCGAGCGCGTCCTCGAGACGGGTTTCTCGTCGCCCTACGAGATCTGGATCTACTACGGGACCGGGTACAAGTACGTGTTCCTGGACGAGTTCCGGAATCGACGCTACATCCTGCTGACGAGCACCGACCCCGAGGAGCAGGGCCGGCCCGACTGGCAGGAGCGCGTGCCCGCGGAGACCGTGCAGGACATCCTGCGCGAGTAGCGCGAGCGCCTGAACGTCCAGTGGTGAACCTCGACACCCATACTGCCGGCCAACAGGGCCGGCGAGCCATCCCTTCCCATGAGGTCGGGGAGCGCCCTCCGGCGTCCCCCGTTGGAGCGACCATGCGATGCGTTGGAGCGACCATGCGATCGAGCGAGGGTGCAATGCTGTTGCCGATGGGGCTGGCTGCGTTGCTTGCGCTGGCTTCCTGCAGCGGCGACGATGGGGGCCCGTCCGGCCCGAGGGACGCGACCCCCCCCACGATCACGGTGGTGAACCCCAGCGAGGGATCCTTCGTCGGCGCACGGCCCTCGTTCTTCATTCGCGTCACCGATCTGGGATCCGGTGTCTTCTGCAACTCCATCGAGGCCACGATCTCCGGGGCCAACGTCAGCGAGTTCTTCCGGCGCGGGTGCGAGGAGGAGAGCGGGGACGTAAGCGTCGCGGGAGGTGCGATCAACCCGGGGCTCGCGGACGGCGGCCGCACCCTGACGTTCCGCATCTCCGATCGCGCCGGGAACCAGGCCACGGCGACGCGCCAGTTCACGGTGGACACCGAGCCCGGTGGAGGTCCCCCGCCGTCGTGAGCGCCGCGCGCGGGTCAGGGGGCCCCTCGCCGGGTCCCCCGCTCCCGTCATCTCGAGGGTCGCGTCCCGACCTCTCCTTCCTGCTGGACCTGCCGGCACGTGACCCCCTCCGATATCTGGAGGCGTTCCTCCCGCGCCTGGCCGGTGCCTGGCGAACCCTGGACATGGTCCAGGTGCGCGCGAAGGGGGTGCCGGCCGGGACGTTCGCGGAGGCGGTCCGTCGCGTTCGCCGTGCGCTCGCTGAGGGGACTCTGCTGGTCGCGAATGATCGCCTGGACGTGGCGCTGGCGGGGGGCGCGGACGGGGTGCACGTGGGTGCGGACGACCTGCCGCCCGAAGCTGTTCGGTCCACGAATCTGCCGGCCGGGTTCCTTGTCGGCCTGACCTGCCATAAGGCGGAGGAGCTTCGCGCTGCGCCCGAGAGAGGCGCGAATTACGTGGGTGTGGGAGCCTTCTTCGCCTCGAGCACGAAGGACGTGACCTCGAACGCCCGTGAGGCCCTGCTTGATCTGTCCGACGAGTACCCGCTGCCGGTCTACGGAATCGGCGGGATCACTTCTGAGCGGCTCACCGAGGTGATGGGGAGCTTTCGTCTGAGCGGGGTCGTGGTCTCGAGTGCGATCCAGCGCGCCGACAACCCGGCTGATGCAGCGCGGGAGCTGCGTGAGGCGCTCGACGGCTTATGACGCGCGGCGCTCAGGTCCCCGCGTCCCTCGTCAACGCGAACGGGGCCCTGCGCTTCACTTTCCGCCCGCTCTCCAGGTCCTCGATCTCGACGATCACCTCGTAAAGGCCGGGCTCGGTCTCGTTCAGGTCGAGCGAGATGTACTCGCGGAGCCGCTCAGCGGCTGCCGCCTCACCGTCCACCGAGAGCCCGACCTCCTCGCCGCGCTCCTCGCGCGTTCCGAGCAGGTTGCCCACCGAGCCCAGCACCTTGATCGCGATGTTCCGCTTGCGCTCGCGCGTCCGGACCGTGTACTGCGTCCGGTAGCGCGCGCGCCCGTCCTCGCCGGCCGAGAGGCCATAGATCTCGTAGTAGATGAAGACCGGCTGCCCGGGCCGGAATCGCAGCGACGGGAGTGGCACAACCTTCAGGTCCCCGTGGCTGAACTTGCCCTGGTCCCCGGCTTCGACGCGACTCGCCAGCACCAGGCTGCTGGCCGAGAAGCCCCGCAGGTCCGGCACCTGGAAGGCACCCTCCCGCGTGCCCGTGTGGCGCGAGATCAGGTCGCTCACGCGCAGCCGATAGCGGTACTCGCCAGACGGCACGCTCGCCGTGAGGACGTCGGGGATCAGCACGCCCTGGCCCCGTGAAAGGCTGCCAGGCACCTCGACCGTCGTGCTGTCAGCCGCGCGCGCGGCGACCGCGTCCTTGGACTCCTCGCCCTGGATCACGACGTGCGCGGTGTAGGCCACGCGCGGCCCGGCGGTGCCGGCGGGCATCTCCAGCTCCCCCGTTGGAACCCCGAAGTAGAGCTCGATCTCCGGCTCTCCGCTCTCACCCCGAAAGGCCGCGGGATAGGCGAAGAAGGGCAGGGAATCGGGGCTTTCGGGCACGTACGAGGCCGTCGAGGTCCCGATGCGGATGTCGCGTGCGACGTCCTCCTCCTCCTCGCGAAGCAGCATCGGGTCGAACTGGTAGGCGAGCCGGTTGTACACGGGATCGAAGGCGGCTCGGGACTCGAACAGCTCGCCGGCGTTCTCGGCCGAGTTGCGCCGCTGCCCGAGCGTCACGTTCCCGCGGGCGAGGGCGCTCGCGAGGCTCGTGACGAGCTTGAAGTCCTCCACGTCCTCGTCGCTCACGAAGTGGAAGATCAGATCGCCGTCGGGCCGGGCATAGCGCCAGGACTCGTTGCGCTGCAGGTTCGGCCCGGTCGCGCGCGCGACGTCGTCGGGCTTGCCGTGTCGCAGGTAGACGATCCCCCGGTCGTCGAACCCCGACTGCTCCCGGGGCCGGTAGGCGGTGATCGCGGAGTAGTGCCGGCGCTGCGGGATCGCGAGCGCGAAGGTGCGCTCCACGTGGCTCAGCCTGCGGTAGTGCTCCGCCAGCCGCTCGTCCCGGCTGACCACCGAAGCGTCCGCCGCCCGCTGCCACCAGCTCGTGATCCAGGCCCTGCGCGCCTCCGCGTCGCCTTTCGCGTACTCCTCGCGCTCGTCCTCGGACAGGATCGTCCTGAGGTCCTCAAGGTAAGCGCTCACCTCAGCCGTGTCTCGCGCCGCCGCGAGACCGGCCCAGTACAGCGCCGCACCTTCCCCGGTCCGGCCCTCCATGCCGAGCGCCAGGAAGGCCTCCTCGAGGTTCGCGAGCGCGAGGCTGTGGCCCGGGCTCGTCCGCCACTCGGCGAGCACGCGCTCGGAGCCCTCGAAGTCCCCCAGGTCCCGCAGGGTGACGGCCAGCAGCCGGTAGGCGTCGCGGTAGGCAGGATCGAGGTCCACGGTCCGGCGCAGCGCGTCAGCCGCTTCGCGGAGAGCGTCGGGGCCGCGTGCCTTCCGCCCGGCAACGCCCCAGTTGTACCACGCCTCGACGTACCCCGCGTCGGCTACCGTCGCCAGCCGGAAGTTCTTCCGCGCCTGCGTGAGGTGATCCCAGTTGAAGAGCTTCTGGACGCTCTCGAGGATCGTGATCACGTGCTCGTGCTCCTGCAGGAACGCGCGGCCGAGGGCGTTGTGCGACCGCGCCAGGTTGCGGCCGGCCTCGATCTCCCCTTCGAAGAACTCCTTCAGCTCGTCGATGCCGTTCTCCTTGCCGCTGGCCTCGATCGCGGCCAGCCGCTCGTAGGCGTGGCGGAACGCGGCGGACTCCGGCGCACGTGCCGCGTCCGGGTCGCCACCCGATACGACACTCTCGTGCGGCGTCTCGACGGGTGCTGGGGAAGCGTCCTGCTGGGCCCCCGAGGGGGGCGACACGAGCAGGACGGATAGCGCGGCCACCACGATCACGAGGACAGACGAGCTGCGGGGCCGGGGGACGTGGGTCATGGTCTGTGGTCCGTTTGCGAGGGAGCGGCAAAGTTCCGTAGGCGGCGCTCCCCTCCAGCCGAAGGGCCGCCCCGCCGCGTTCGTTGAATGTAACGGCGGGGGAGACGTGGTCCACACGAATGAGAGTCCCTCCGGCGGCCCCTGGTGGGGTGCGCCTGGCCCCGGTCGGGATCGCCCCGTCCCGGTGTTGCGAGAGAAGGCGGCGCGTTGCGGCAGTGGCCCCCTGCGACGAGATTCGGCGCGTCGCACGAATTCCTCACGCAGCGCCACCATGTCCCTGGCAGACAACCTCCGCCGCATCCAGGATCGTATCGAGGCGGCGCGAACGCGGGCCGGCCGCGACGAAGACGTGACCGTCCTGGCGGTTGGGAAGGGGCGGAACCCCGCGGCACTGCGACAGGCGCTCGAGGCGGGTCTCGTCCATGTGGGAGAGAACCGCGTGCAGGAGGCGGCCGGGAAGTGGCCCGATCTCGCCGCCGAGTTCGCGCGGGTGGGTGCCACGCGCCACATGATCGGCCACCTGCAGCGCAACAAGGTGGGCGCCGCGCTCGAGCTCTTCGAGGTGGTCCAGTCGGTTGATTCGCTCCGGCTGGGCCGCAAGATTTCTGAACTGTCCCACGCCGCCGGCAGGCGCTTCCCGGTGCTGGCGCAGGTGAATGGCGGCCGCGAGGCCGCGAAGCACGGGTTCGACCCGCAGGAGGTCGACGCGGCCGTGGCCGAGCTGGGCGAGCTGCCGGGGCTCGAGATCGCCGGCCTCATGGTGGTGGCTCCGCTGGAAGCCCCCGAGCCGGTGCTACGCGCGATCTTCGCGCACGCGCGCGCGTCCTTCGAGCGGATCGGCGTGCACGCAGCGGGTGGCAGCGCAGCGGGTGGCAACCCGCGCCACCTCTCGATGGGGATGTCGGGGGATTACGAGATCGCCGTCGAGGAAGGCTCGACGATGGTGCGGATCGGCACGGCTCTCTTCGCAGGCCCCTGAGCGATGGCGGCAACCCGAACCTCCTTTCCAGGTGTCCCCATGGACCTGACCCCGATCGATCTCAAGAATCAGGAGTTCAGGCGGGTATGGCGCGGGTACGACCCGGCCGAGGTG